>NZ_JBITGG010000010.1:0-253788 GCF_044456765.1 Micromonospora sp. NPDC050784
CGGCGCCGACGAACACGGGGGGCCCCGGGGCCGGGCCTCCGCCCCCCCCCGGGGCCAACCGGGGCGACATGTGTTGCCGGGCGCGGGCCCCCCCCCCGGGGGGGTGGGGGCCCCGCGGGGGGGGCCCCCCCGGGCCCCCCCCCGTCGGTGAACAGATCCCAGGGGTACGCGCGTCTCAGCCGCCGACGGGCGCGGTCTCCCTACCGCCCTGCGGCTGCTCGGGCTTGACCGAACGCAGCAGCACGCTCGCCACGTCGATCACCTCGACCTGTTCGCCGGCACCCTTGCCATTGACCCCGTCGTTGAGCATGGTCGAGCAGAACGGGCAGCCGACCGCGACCGTCTTCGCGCCGGTGGCCATGGCCTCCTCGACCCGGTCCACGTTGATCCGCTTGCCGATCTTCTCTTCCATCCACATCCGGGCACCGCCAGCACCGCAGCAGAAGGAGCGCTCGCTGTTGCGCGGCATCTCGGTCAGGTCGCCCGCGATGGCGTCACCGAGGACCTCACGGGGGGCCGCGAAGACCCGGTTGTGCCGACCCAGGTAGCAGGGGTCGTGGTAGGTGACGCCGCCGTCGACCGGCTGCACCGGCGTGAGCTTGCCGGTGGCGACCAGGTGCGCGAGCAGTTGGGTGTGGTGGACCACCTCGAACTCGCCGCCGAGCTGGCCGTACTCGTTGCCCAGCGTGTTGAAGCAGTGCGGGCAGGTCGCGACGATCTTGCGCTTGGCCTTCTCCCGGCCCTCGAACGCCTCGTTCAGCGTCTCCACGTTCTGTTGGGCGAGCATCTGGAAGACGAACTCGTTGCCGATCCGTCGCGCCGGGTCACCCGAGCAGGTCTCGCCCTCGCCCAGGATCGCGAACGTCACGCCCGCCTCGTTGAGCAGCGTGGCCACCGCGCGGGTGGTCTTCTTGGCGCGGTCCTCGAACGCACCGGCGCAGCCGACCCAGAACAGGTACTCGAAGTCGTCCACCTCGCCGACCCGGGGCACCTCGAAGTCCAGGCCCTTGGTCCAGTCCTCACGGGTGTTCTGCGGGGCGCCCCACGGGTTGCCCTTGTTCTCCAGGTTGCGCAGCATCACGCCGGCCTCGGAGGGGAAGCTCGACTCGATCAGCACCTGGTAGCGGCGCATGTCGACGATGTGGTCCACGTGCTCGATGTCGACCGGGCACTGCTCGACGCAGGCGCCGCAGGTGGTGCAGGACCAGAGCACGTCCGGGTCGATGACACCGCCCTCCTCGGCGGTGCCGATCAACGGCTTGTCGGCCTCGGCGAGGGCCAGCACGTCCAGGTGGGCGAGCTGCGCCTGGGTGGCCTTCTCCTCGCCGGTCAGGTCCTTGCCGCCGCCGGCCAGCAGGTAGGGCGCCTTCGCGTACGCGTGGTCGCGCAGGCTCAGCACCAGCAGCTTCGGCGACAGCGGCTTGCCGGTGTTCCAGGCCGGGCACTGCGACTGGCAGCGACCGCACTCGGTGCAGGTGCTGAAGTCCAGGAGGCCCTTCCAGCTGAACTGCTCGACGTGGGCGACGCCGAACTGGTCCTTCTCCGGGTCCGCCTCCTCGAAGTCGAGGGGCTTGCCCTGGCTGGTCATCGGGCGCAGCGCGCCGAGACCGGAGCCGGCCGGCTTGGCCGGCTCCCGCTTGAAGAAGATGTTGGGGAACGCCAGGAAGCGGTGCCAGGCGACGCCCATGGTGACGTTCAGGGAGATGACGATCAGCCACGTCATCGAAATAATGATCTTGATGGCCGCGGCGACGCTGACGCCGTCCGACCAGTCGGGCAGCACCGCACCGACCGCGTGGCTGACCGGGGTGGCCCAGACCGGGAACTCGAAGTGGTCGGTGGCCACCTTGAAGCCCCGGATCACGAAGCCGAAGATCAGGACCAGCAGCACGATCCACTCGACGAAGTAGCCCTGCCACATCGTCGAGCCGGTGAACCGGGACCGCCCACCCGGACGGGTCGGCCGGTTGCGCAACCGGATCGCCATCAGCACCAGGATGCCGACCAGACCCAGCACCCCGATGATCTCGGTGACCAGACCGAAGATCGTCCAGTGCCCGATGATCGGCAGACCGCCGTCGGTGGTGACCACCTCGAAATACGCCTCGAGCACCAGCAGCGACAGCACGACGAAGCCGACCATCACGAACCAGTGCGCGGCGCCCACCACGCCCCACTTGAGCATCCGGGTGTGGCCGGCCGTCTCCACCAGCATCGTCCTGGCGCGGGCGACCTTGTCGGAGAACCGCTCCGGCGCGGGTTGCCCGAGCCGGATGACTGCCACCATCTTCAGGACCGCACGCACCGCAAGCCACACCGCCACGGCGGTGATGGCGGCCGCGAGGATCGTGGTGACGATCTGGACGCTGCCCATCGAGTTGGCCTCCCCGGTCTGCTGCCTGATGACCTCGCTCTGCTCGGTCATGCAGTGCAGCCTACGCGAAGGTTACCCAGCGGTAACGTGAGTCATCTCGCAGTAGGCCGCGCTGCCTGCGGACACCATAGGGGGCCCCACCCGATCCTGCCGGGTAGGGGCTCGACGAGGTGACGTCAGAGACCGCCGACGCGACGGTCCGAACGGATCAGCGCCAGCGGGAGAGCAAGGCCAGCGAGGCGACCATCGCGCCGAAGCCGACGGCGAGGTTCCAGTAACCCCACGCCATGACCGGGTACTCCTGCTCGGACAGGTAGTAGAGCACCAGCCAGCCGATCCCGACGACGATCAAGGCGACCGCGGTGACCGGCAACCACACCGGGCTAGGCTTGCGCGACGACGCCGTCGTCGTCGGACGGACGTCCGTCGGCGGGGTGTACACCTTCTTCTTACGGACCTGAGACTTGGGCACGGCGCTCTCCAGAGGGGTGACGACCTCGTCCGGCCTGACAACCGGGCGCGGGGGCGACGGTCCATGGCCAATAATGTTCGAGAGCTAGCGTAGTCCCGATTGCCCGCCCGGACCACGAATGGGGTCAGGCAGGTGCACGGAGTGACCGAAAGAGGCGGGACTGTTCGCACCGGCCCGGCCGGCACGGACCGATCCCCGACACGCGGAAGGAACGCTCGGTGGAGTACACATCCGGCGCAACCTCCTGGCAGAAGGTCCTCCGACGGGCCGCCGCCGGGCTGCTGCCCCGGCGACCGCGACAACGCCGTCCGGGCTGGTCGATCGGGGTGCCCCTGATCGCCGCGGCGGCCGGGTTGCTCTTCACCACCACCGCGACCACCGCGGGCGGCACCGCTCTCCGGGAGGACCGGCGCCCGCAACTCAACCAGCTCATCGAGGACCGACGCGAACAGGTCGCCGCCAGCGAGCGCCGCGCCGCCACGCTGCGCGGCGAGGTCGAGCAGCGGACCAACACACTGGCCGGCTCGGACGCCCCGATCAAGGATCAGCAGAATCGCGCTCAGGGCAGCCTCCAGGACGCCGGGTTCACCGCCCTCAGCGGGCCCGGGGTCACGGTCGAGCTGAACGACGCGCCGCAGCTCGACCAGACGCAGTCGGACGCCAGCAACGACGACCTGGTGGTGCATCAGCAAGACGTACAGGCGGTGGTCAACGCGCTCTGGGCCGGCGGAGCAGAGGCCATGTCAATCATGAATGTCCGCGTGCTCTCCACCAGCGCGGTACGCTGCGTCGGTAACACCCTGCTACTTCATGGCCGGGTGTACTCCCCACCGTTCAAGATCGTAGCAATCGGCGATCCCGCTGCCCTCCAGCAGGCCCTCGCCAGCTCTGAGGGAGTCCGGTTGTTCAAGGACGCGGTCGACGACTACCAGCTCGGCTACAAGGAGACGGCCTCCACGGTGCGAGTTCCCGCATTCGAGGATTCCACCGCCCTGCGCTCGGCTACGGTGCCCAAGTGAGCGAGCCGGACGAGCGTCGCGACGGGCGACACCGGGACCAGACCGACGACCCGACCGACTTCCTGCCCAAGTTCGACCGGCCCGAGCCGGCACCCGGCCGACCGTCCCCGGCCAGCAACTGGCCCGAGCCGGTGCTGCACCCTCCACGAGCCGAGCAACCGACGCGGCCGAGCGCCACTGGGCCCGAGCCGACCGGCACCCCGGGCCGCCCCGGTGGCGAAGCCCCGCCGCCCTGGCCGGGCGCCGCAGCCGCCGGGCTGGGCCCGCGCGGCGGCGCCGGGGTCCCCCCCGCGAGCGCCACCAACCAGGGCCCGGTTCGGCCCGCTGCCCCCGGCAACGCCCCGACCCGACCCCCCGCGCCCAGCGCCGCATCCACCCGACCGACCACGCCCAGCGCCGCCCCGACCCGCCCGCCGACCGGCGGCGGTCCACCGGGTGCCATCCCGACCCGACCGCCGACCGCCGGCAACCCGCCGAGTGCCGCCCCGACCCGCCCGGCCACGCCCGGCGGGTTGCCGACCCGGCCGACGGCCTCCGGTACTCCGGGCCGGCCTGCCTCCTCCGGGCCCTCGACGCCGCCGCTGGCCGACTCACCGACCGCGTACATTCCCCAGGTCACCGCCCGGCCCGGCCGATCCACCGGCTCCCCAGCCACCCCGGTCTCACCGGCCGCCCCCGACCGCGTCGCAGCGGCCGGGCAGGGAGGCTTCGCCTCGGCCGGGCCGAGCCGGGTCCCGCCGACCGGGCCGAGCCGAGTCCCACCGAACGTCGCGGACCCGGCAGCCACCGCGCTGATTCCGGCCGTGCCCGCCACACCCGCCACCAGGCCGCCGACCATGGACTCCACCGCGTTGATGGGTGCCGTTCCCCGCACGGCGGTCCCCGACGAGCCGACCGGCGGCAACCCCACCGACCCGCCCCAACCCCGCCGCGGCGAACGGGTGGTCCAACTCCGGCCGCACCAGACGGGCGAGGGCTACAAGAGCGTCTACTCGGAGCTCACCCGCCCGTCGTTCGGCTCGCGACTGCGTACCGGCGTCCGGGTCACCGGCGAGATCCTGATTACCTTCGGCCTGGTGGTCCTGCTCTTCGCCGGCTACGAGGTATGGGGCAAGTCGGCCATCGTCGACGCCCACCAGAACGACCTCAACAACGAGTTGGCTCAGGCGTGGGCCCCCACCGACGACCCGACCGTCGTCCCGTCGGTGGGCCCGAGCGTCAAACCCTCCCCACCGGTACGCGGCAAGCCGCTCGCCGGCCTCTACATCCCGAAGCTGGACAAGAACTGGGTCGTCGTCGAGGGCGTCACTCAGGAGGACATCCGCTTCGCCCCGGGTCACTATCCGACCAGCGCGCTCCCCGGTCAGGTGGGCAACTTCTCCGTCGCCGGCCACCGCAACCGGGCCACCTTCTGGCGGCTGGACGAGCTGGATGAGGGCGACCCGATCGTGGTCGAAAGCAAGACCGACTGGTACGTCTACCGGGTGTCGCAGTCCCGCATCGTCCGGCCGACCCAGGTCGAGGTGGTGGCGCCGGTGCCCGGCGAGCCGGACAAGAAGGCGACCAAGCGGATGCTCACCCTCACCACGTGTAACCCGAAGTTCGACAACTACCAGCGTCTGATCATCCACGCCGAACTGGACCGCACCCAACCCAAGTCCGCGGGCCGCCCGGCGGAGCTGGGAGGCTGACCCGATGTACGCCTTCATCTGGCGCAAACTGCCGTTCGGCCTGGTTGGAAAGTTGACCGGCTCGGTGCTGCTGGTGGCCGCCACGGTGGCCCTGCTCTGGTACGTCGCCTTCCCGTGGGCCGAGCCCCTGCTGCCCTTCGACGACGTGCAGGTCGAGTCCGGCGTACCCGCCGAGACGGGTGGCGGCGACCCGGTGACCGTGGAGACCCCGGCCGGCGACGAGCACGAGCTGCCGTACGACACCGATCAGAACAACCCCGCGCCCCCCTCCCCGAGCAGGTGACCATGCGCGTCCTGGTGATCGACAACTACGACTCCTTCGTCTTCAACCTCGTCCAATATCTGGGTCAACTCGGCGTGGACTGCGAGGTCCGCCGCAACGACGAGATCGACGTCGCCGAGGTGGGCACGGTCGGCGCGGACGGCATCCTGCTGTCGCCCGGTCCGGGCAGCCCGGATCGGGCCGGCATCTGCCTGGACGTCATCCGGGAGTACGCGGGCCAGCTGCCGATCTTCGGTGTCTGCCTCGGCCACCAGGCGATCGGCGAGGCGTTCGGGGCGACCGTGACGCGCGCCCCGGAGCTGCTGCACGGCAAGACCTCCGAGGTACGGCACCACTCGGTCGGCGTACTCGCCGGCCTGCCCGACCCGTTCACCGCCACCCGGTACCACTCGCTCGCGGTGTTGCCCGAGACGCTCCCCGACGAGCTGGAGGTCACCGGCTGGACCGGCTCCGGCGTGGTGATGGCGATGCGGCACCGGACGCTGCCCATCGAGGGCGTCCAGTTCCACCCGGAGTCGGTGCTCACCGAGGGCGGTCACCTGATGCTGGCCAACTGGCTGGCCAGTTGCGGTCACCCCGAGGCGCTGGAGCGCGCGCCCGCGCTGGCCGCCGAGGTCGACGCCCGTCGTCGCGCGGCCTTCGCCACCGCCTGAGCGTCAGAGCCCGCTCACCGGATCGTCGGGACCCGTGCCGGCCGGGTCAGCCGCGCAGCGCGTCCTGGACCGCGGGGTCAGCGGGCGAGCGCACCGCCGGTGGTCGGTCACGTACCGCGTCCCACGCCGCCTTGCCACTGGCGAAGTAGTCCCGAACCGACTTCTCGGCGAGCAGGGCGGCGCCACAACCGTCGCAGCGGGCGGTCACCCCGTCGACGTCGAGGCCGAGCTGCCGGCACAGCGTCACCGCCCGGGACAGGTGGTACGACTGGGTGACGATCAGGGCCCGCTCGACGCCGTACACCTCGCGCGCTCTCGCGCAACTGTCGTAGGTGTCCAGGCCGAACGGGTCGGCCACCACCCGACGCCTGTCGACACCGCGCTCGGCGAGGTACGTCGTCATCACCGCCGGCTCGTCGCCTGACGCGCCACCGCCGTCGCCCGACACGAGGACGACCGTGGCCCGCCCGCTGGCCACCAGCTCGGCGGCGGTGTCCAGGCGGCCGGCGAGACGGTCCCCGGGCCGCTGCCGATCGGCTGCCACCTCGGTGCCGAGCACTATCACCACGTCGGCGGCCGGCGCGTCGGCGGCGGCGTACACGTGGCCGCGTGCGGCGAACGTCGTCCAGAGCCACGGGCAACTGGCGAGCACCAGCACGACGAGGCCCGAGAGGGCCAGGCGGCGGAGGCGTTCAGGCCACCGCCGCACCGGCCCGACCGGGGACGTTTCCGCCTCGGTCACGCCGTTGCCCACGGGTCGCCTAGTCCTGGGGCCGGCCCGGCGGGGGCGGGAACGGCAGACCGATGCCGCCCCCGTTGCCGGGTGTGGTCGGCGTGCCCGTCGGCGTGCCCGTCGGCGTGATCGTCGGCGTCGGGTCGGTCTCCGGCTCGGGCTGACTCACCTTGATGGTCACCCTCGTGCCGGTGGGCTTCTTCTCGTTGCCGTTCGGGCTCTGGTCGGTGACCTTCCCCGCCTGGGCGGCGGGCACCTCCGGCCCGTCCTGCACAGAGACCGTGAAGCCGTCGTTCCGGAGGACGCGGGTGGCCTCCTCCTGGCTCAACCCGACGACGTCCGGCACCTCACGAACCTTGCCGTTGGAGACCGTGAGCTTCACCTTCGTGCCTTCGGGAACGCTCTCGCCCTCGGGCGGCTCGACCTTGAGAACCTCGTCCTGGCTCGCCTCGTCGTTCACCGTCACGACCTCGAACGTGAGGTTCGCCTCATTGAGCCGGGCGATGGCGCTCTCCCGCTTGCTGCCCTTGAGCCCGGCGGGAACGCGCACCTCGGGCTTGCCGCCACAGATCTGAATGATGACCGTGCGGTTCTGCTCCACCTGGGTGGTCGGCGCCGGGTTCTGCTTGACGACCGTGCCCTCGGTGCAGTCACTGGCCAGCACCGCGTCACCCACCTGCGCGGACAGACCGGCTCTCTGGATCTCGGCGATCGCCGCGTCCCGGGTTTTGCCGGTGAGGGTGGGCACCGACTTCAGGTCCTTGTCCTGCTGCATGTTCCAGAGCAGGGCGGCGACCAGGGCGATCACCGCCAGCACGCCGACCGCGCTGAACGTCGCGATCAACCAGGAGGACGCCTTGCGCTGACGCGGGTCGCCCACCCGGGCCGGGATCTGCCGGGTCTGCTGCCCGCCGGCCGGAGCCGGATAGCCGCCCCCACCGCCGGCCGGGGCCATCGCCACCGTCTCCGCCTCGCGCAGCACCGGGGTGGCCAGCACGGGCCGGCCGGCGGCGGCGCGGAGCAGGTCGGCCCGCATCTCGCCGGCGCTCTGGTAGCGGTTGAGCGGGTTCTTCGACAGCGCCTTGAGCACGATCGCGTCGACGGCCGGGGTGACGTCCGGGTTGATGTCGCTTGGCGTCGGGGGCGTCTCCCGTACGTGCTGGTACGCGACGCTGACGGGGCTGTCCCCGACGAACGGCGGGTGCCCGCAGACCAACTCGAAGAGCACGCAGCCAGCCGCGTACACGTCGGAGCGCGCGTCGACGGCCTCGCCGCGTGCCTGCTCCGGGGAAAGATATTGCGCCGTGCCGATCACCGCGCTGGTCTGCGTCATGGTGGTCGCACCGCTGGCCAGCGCCCGGGCGATGCCGAAGTCCATCACCTTGACCTGGCCGGTCTGGGTGAGCATCACGTTGCCGGGCTTGATGTCCCGGTGGATGATGCCGTGGCGGTGGCTGAACTCCAGCGCGGCGCACATGTCGGCGCAGATCTCCAGCGCGCGGCGCGGCTGCAGTCGCCCCTCGGCGCCGAGGACCTCCTTCAAGGTCCGCCCGTTGACGAACTCCATGACGATGAACGGCAGCGTCTCGCCGGTCGGCGCGGTCTCCTCGCCGGTGTCGTAGACCGCCACGATGGCCGGGTGGTTGAGCGAGGCGGCGTTCTGCGCCTCCCGACGGAACCGCATCTGGAACGTCGCGTCCCGGGCGAGGTCGGTGCGGAGCATCTTGATCGCGACGTCCCGACCGAGCCGGAGGTCGCGACCACGGTGCACCTCGGCCATGCCGCCATAGCCGAGCAGCTCGCCGACCTGGTACCTGCCACCGAGCAGGCGGGCCTGCGCTGTCATCGCGTCTGTCGTCCTTCGCTCGTCGTCGTCCCGCCGTCGCCCGGCTGGAGTCGTACCTCTCGACGGTACGACGTCCGGGTCGGATCGTCGCGTCCGTCGAGTCGTAGCGCGCCGGACGCCACGGTGCGCGGCGCCAGCCCGGCGGATACGCCGGCCTGCGACTGCTTCCGTAGGTTGTAGGAAATCACGCCAGAGCAGAGCAGGACCAGCACGGCCAGCAGGATGGCGAGCAGCACCATTCCGGGCCGGGACCGCTGCGGCTGGGGTGACGGCGTCGCCGGGCCGGCCGGTCGGGCGTACGCCGGCGGGTGTTCCTGCCGGGGCGGCCCGGACGGCACCGCGGCCGCGCCGCGTGGGTAGCCGTTCGGTGCGCCCTGCGGTCGGGCGGCCTGGACGGCCGGCGCGACGGCGGTGGGGCGTGGCTGTTGGGCGGGCGCGACCGCGGTCGGCCTCGGCCCGGCCACCGGCGGGCGGGCGGTCGGCGGACGCATCTGGTGCGCCTGCGGCACCTGGGCCCGGCCGGGTGCGGCGGGTGAGGCGGGCGCCGCGGAGACCGGCCCGGAGTTGCCGCCGGCCCGGGCCTGCTGGGAGAGCGCGGCCTTGAGCTGACGGGCGACCCCGGCGAGCGCGGCGGCGCTCGGCCAGCGGGCGGCCGGGTCCTTGGCCAACGCGCGTTCCACCAGGGCGCGCACCTGCGGAGGGATGTCGGCCGGCAATGGTCGGGGCGTCTCCCGGACGTGCCGCATCGCGATGTCGAGCGGGTTGTCGCCCTCGAACGGCCGCCGGCCGGCCAGGCACTGGTAGGCAACCACGCCGAGGGCGTACACGTCGGACGCCGGGGTGGCCACGCCGCCGGTGGCCTGCTCGGGCGAGATGTACGAGGCGGTGCCGAGCACCGAACCGGCGGCGGTGAGCTGGCCGACCAGGTCGGAGCGGGCGATGCCGAAGTCGGTCAGCACCAGCGTGCCGTTCGGCCGGACCAGCAGGTTGCCCGGCTTCACGTCGCGGTGCACGATGCCCTTCTCGTGCGCGGCGTGCAGCGCGTCGGCGGCCTGCGCGACGAGGGCCATCGTCCGGGCCGGAGTGAGCCGGCCGACCCGGCTCAACGTGGACGACAGGGCGTCACCCTCGACGTACTCCATGACCAGGAAGGCGATCTGCTGGTCATTGCCGAAGTCGTAGACGTCCACCACGCCGGGATGGTTGATGGTGGCCATGGTGCGGGCCTCGCCGCGGAACCGCTCGCCGAAGTCCGGGTCGTCGAGCAGCGCGGGGAGGAGGCTCTTCACCGCGACCGTCCGGCCGAGCACCTGGTCGGTGCCGCGCCAGACGTCGCCCATGCCGCCGCTGGCGATCCGCTCGTCGAGACGGTAGCGGTTGCCGAGCTGCACGCCGGGGCTGAGCATGTCAGCGACCCCCTGGGTCGGCGATGGCGGCACGCATGATCTGGCCGGCGATCCGGGCCGCCTCGGCGCTGCCACCGGGGCCGGCCTGCTCCAGCATGACGCAGACCGCGGAGACCGGGTTGCCGTTCTTGTCCAGTGCGAAGCCGATGAACCAGCCGTGGTCTGGCCGGTCCGGGGCGGACTGGGCGGTGCCGGTCTTGCCGCCGACCGTGTAGCCGTTGATCGCGGCCTTTCCCCCGGTGCCGTTCTGGACCACGCTGACCATCATCTCGCGCAGGTCGGTGGCGACCTGCGGCTCGACGGGCTGGCGCAGCTCCCGCGCCTTCGCGGTGTAGTAGCTGGTGGTCCGGTCCGGAGCGAGCAGTTGCCGCACCAGGTACGGCCGCATCTGACTGCCGTTGTTGGCGATCGCGCCAGCGATCATGGCGCCTTCGAGTGGCGTCATCCGGACGTTGTTCTGGCCGATCGAGGACTGGGCCAGCGCGGCCGGGTCGGTGCTGCCGTCCGGGTTCTGCATCGTCCCGGTCTGACTGGCCGCCGTGGGCAGGCCGCCCTCGCCGAGCTGGCCGACGGTCAGGTCCTCCTGCTCGAAGCCGAACTGGCGGGCCTTCTCCTTGAGGGTCTCCGCGCCGAGCCGCACGCCGAGCTGGGCGAAGCCGGTGTTGCACGACTCGGTGACCGCCTCCAGCAGGGTGACCTTCGGCTCCGGGCAGATCGAGGCGGCGGCGTTACGGATCGGGGTGCCCGAGGTGGGCGCGGTGTAGCTGGGACCGGCCGGGATCTGGGTGGTCTTGGTGACGCCGTTCTCCAGCGCCGCCGCGGCCACCACGATCTTGAAGGTGGAGCCCGGCGGCAGCGTCTCGGAGAGCGCGCGGTTCTTCAGCGGACCATCCGGGTCCTGTTCCAGCTTGTTGTACGCCGCCGCTGCCTCGTTGCGGGTATGGCTGGCCAGCGGGTTCGGGTCGAAGCTGGGCATGGAGACCAGCGCCTGGATCGCGCCGGTACGCGGGTCGATGGCGATCGCCGCGCCCCTCTTCGCCCCCACCTCGTTGTTGCGCAGCTGGTCGTACGCCGCGTCCTGAGCCCGCTTCGAGAGCGTGAGCAGCACGTTGCCGCCACCGGTGTCGTCGCCGGTGAACATGTCCTTCAACCGGTCGCCGATCAGCTGGTCGCTGGTGCCGGCCAGGAAGTCGTTCTCCACCCGCTCGATGCCCTGGTCGGCCAGGTTGACCGGCTTGTAGCCGAGCACGTGGGCGTACTTGGCGCCGCCCGGGTAGGTGCGCAGGAACTTCAGGTTGCCGCTGGTCTCCTTGCTGGTGGCCAGGGCCGTGCCGCCGGCCTCAATGTTGCCGCGCTTGCGGTCGTACTCGGCGACCTGGACCCGACCGTTGTAGTCGCTGGTGCGGTATTCATCGGCCTTGTAGGCCTGGATCCAGTTGAGGTTGGCGAAGAGCAGACCGAACAGGACCATGACGACGACGCCGACGCGGCGCAGGGGTGCGTTCACGGCTTGATCACCTCCGTGGGAGCACCGTGCAGCTGCTCGGGCGGGCCACCGCTGGGACGGGCCGCCTTGCCGCCGCCTCCGGTCACCGGTCGGCGGGCGCCGTCGGAGACTCGCAGCAGCACCGCGATGAGCAGCCAGTTGGCCATCAACGACGACCCACCGGCGGACAGGAACGGGGTGGTCTGACCGGTCAGCGGGATGAGCTTGCTGATCCCGCCGACGATCACGAAGACCTGGAGGCCGAGGGTGAACGCCAGACCGCCGGCGAGCAGCTTGCCGAACGAGTCCCGAACGGCGAGCGCGGCGCGCAGCCCGCGCTCCACGATCAGCAGGTAGACGACCAGCAGCGCGGAGAGCCCGAAGAGGCCGATCTCCTCACCGATGCCGGCGAAGATGAAGTCGTTCTGCACCTCGGGCAGGATCTCCGGCTGACCACCGCCCGGCCCGGCACCGAAGAGCCCGCCCGTGCCCAGGGCGAGCAGGCCCTGCACGAGCTGGTAGCCCTTGTTGGTGGGGTCGGCGAACGGGTCGAGCCAGATCTCCGCCCGCACGTAGAAGTTGGCGAACGGCCCGCCGACCGTCGAACCGAGGAAATAGGCGAGGTACGCGCCGCCGAAGAAGAGGACCAGGCCGATCAGCAGCCAGCTGACCCGTTCGGTGGCGATGTAGAGCGTCACCACGAACATGCCGAAGTAGAGCAGCGAGGTGCCCAGGTCCTTCTCGAAGACCAGCACCAGGACGCTGATCAGCCAGACGCCGACCACCGGGCCGAGGTCGCGGCCGCGCGGGAAGTCGATGCCGAGGAAGCGCCGGCTGGCCAGCGACAGCACCTCACGCTTGCGCACCAGGTAGTAGGCGAAGAAGACCAGCAGCGCCAACTTGGCGAACTCACCCGGCTGGATGGAGAAGCTGCCCACCCGGATCCACAGCTTCGCGCCGTTGATCTCGGAGATGCTCGGCGGCAGCACCGCCGGGATCATCACCAGCACGATGCCGGCCAACCCCAGGGTGTACGCGTACCGCGAGATCGACCGGTGGTCGCGCATGATGGCGAGCAGGCCGGCGGCGAGGATCACCGCACCGAGCGTCCAGGCCAGCTGGCGCCCGCCCTGCCCCGCGAAGACGGCCAGGCTCTCCCGCTCGGCCACCGGGGCGTCGCCCAGGTCGATCCGGCGGAGGAAGCCCACCCCGAGCCCGTTGAGCAGGGCCACCGCCGGCAGCAGCGCCGGGTCGGCGAACGGGGCGAGGAACCGGATGACCAGGTGCAGGCCGAGGAAGACCGCGCCGAGCGCGGCGGCCGGCATCCAGAAGTCCGGGGTGACCGTGTCCAGAAGGTTCGCCTCGACGGTCGCCCCGTACGCGGCCACCAGCACCATCGCGAGCAGCAGTAGGGACAGCTCGGCGTTGCGGCGCGACCGCGCCAGGCGTACGCCGGATTGCTCGCCCGCGGTCGCGGGCGAGGGTGCCGGTGTGGCCGCTACGGTCACGGGTGGAGTCCTCAGGATCTCAGCCGACGCTCACTCAGGAGACCGGCAACCGGCCGGGTCGAGCGCCGGCGTGGCCGAGTCGGAGGGCGTGACGTCGGGTGTGGTGGTCGCGCCGGCCCCACCGAGAGCGGTGGTGGCACCGACGGTCGGGCTTGCGGTGACGACCCCGTTGGGAGTCGGCGACGCGTTGGCGCTCGGGCTGCCGTTCGAGGTCGGCGTCGAACCGATCGGAGTCGGCGTGGGCGTGGGCGTGTTGCCCCCGGTGACGCTCGGGTCGAGCGGACAGAGCGGCTTCAGGTTGGGGTTGCTGGGCGTGTCGCTGGTCAGCTCGGCGAGCTGACGCTCGGCGTCCGGCTCACTCTTGGCCCGGATGCCGACTTTGACGGTGTCCTGTGCGGCGACCGTGAGGTCGTCCAGCCGGGTGCCGCTGCGGCGGTGCACGCTGGACAGGTCCATCCCGGCGATCTGACCTTGGACACCGCGGAAGACGGCGACCTGGCCCTCTTCGGTGGCTCCCACGTAGTACTGCCGCTGGGTGTACGTCCAACCACCGAACGCCGCACCGCCGACGATCACCAGCAGGGCCAGCGCCATGGCGGCGGTCCGGACCGGGCGTCGCTTCGGCCGGTCGGCGTCCTCGTCGGAGGCCGCTGGCTCCTCGGGCGCGGCCGGACGCGGCGCGGAGAGCGCCGAGGCTCGGGCGGCCGGAGTCGAGTCGTCGGCGGAGGTCGCCATGCCCCGGTCCCGGGCGGCGGCGCCGCCCACGATCGGGGTCGCCTCGACGATGTCCTGGTCGGTGGCGTCGGCGATGATCACCGTGATGTTGTCCGGCCCACCGCCGCGCAGCGCGAGCTGCACCAGCCGCTCGACGCACTGCTGCGGGTCGGGGTACTCCCGCAGGGTCTCGCCGATGGTCTCGGCACTGACCACGCCCGAGAGGCCGTCGCTGCAGATCAGGTACCGGTCGCCGGGCATCACCTGGCGGACCGAGTATTCCGGGTCGATGTCCCGACCGTCGAGGGCACGGGTGAGCAGCGACCGCTGCGGGTGGCTGCTCGCCTCCTCGGCGCTGATCCGGCCTTCGTCGACGAGCATCTGGACGTACGTGTCGTCCTTGGTGATCTGCGCGAACTCGCCGTTGCGCAACAGATAGGCCCGCGAGTCGCCGATGTGGACCATTCCCAGCTTGCTGCCGGTGAAGAGGGTCGCCGTCAGCGTGGTGCCCATCCCCTCCAGCTGTGGGTTGGCGTCCACCGTGTCGCGGAGTTGTTGGTTGGCGGTGCCCACGGCCGAACGCAACGCATCGACGAGAGCGTCCCCCGGGACGTCCTCGTCGAGCGGCGCCATGGCACCGATGACGATGTTGCTGGCGACGTCACCGGCGGCCATACCGCCCATGCCGTCGGCAACGGCGAGTAACCGCGGCCCGGCGTAGACGGAGTCTTGATTGCCGTCTCGGATCAGACCGCGGTCGCTGTGGGCCGCATAGCGCAGGGTCAGAGTCATGGCCGTAATTCGAGGGAAGTGCGGCCGATCCGGATCGGCACGCCGAGGGGGACGGGGGTTGGTCCGGAGACCTTAGCGCGATCGAGGTACGTGCCGTTAGTCGAGCCGAGGTCCTCGACGTACCACTGCCCGTCACGCGGCACGAGCCGGGCGTGTCGCGCGGAGGCGTAGTCGTCGGTGATGACCAGGGTGGAGTCCTCGGCCCGACCGATGGTGATCTGCGCTTCACCGAGAGTGATCCTGGTGCCGGCCAGCTGACCGGCGGTCACCACCAGCTGGTGCGCCGCTCTGCCCCGCTTCACCTTCGCTGGTTTGGACGCCTGCCCCGTCGAGGCGCCCACCGCGCGTGGCGCGGCCACCAGGCGACCGGACCGGGCGCCCGCGAAGAGGTCCCGGCGGATCACACCGACCACCGTGAACACGAAGATCCACAGCAGGATCAGGAATCCGAACCGGGCAACGGTGATGACCAGTTCCGGCAAGGCGGGTCAGCCGTCCACGCGGAAGGTCAGCGTCGTCGTCCCGAGCTGGACCATGTCACCGGGGTTGAGCGCGACGGCGGAGACCCGCTGCCCGTTCACCATGGTGCCGTTGGTCGAACCCAGATCGGTCAGCACGACCTGGCCGCCGTCGAAATCCAGTCGGGCGTGTCGCCGGGAGATGCCGACGTCGGGCAGCCGCAGGTTGGCCTGGTCGCCGCGACCGATCACCGTCGACCCCATCTGGAGGGGGTAGGTGCGGCCGTCGCCGGAGACCAGCCGCACGTTGCGACCGCCACCGTGCCCGGGCGGCGGGCCGTAGCCACCGCCCTGGTCGTACGCGGGGTAGGCGGGCGGGCCGGCGTCGTAGCCGGGTGCCGACACCGGGGCGACCTCGCCGCCGGTGTAGACCTCGGCCGTGACACGGAACATGCCCGTGTCCAGGCCCTCGCCTCGCTCGATCTCGACGATCACGTCGCCGTAGACCGTCCACGCCTGCTCGCCGATGAACTCCGCCTGCGACTGGGCCAACTCCTGGGCCAGCGCGGCGGCGTACGGCGCCAGCCGACTGTGGTCGAACGGCGAGAGATCGATCACGTAGCGGTTGGGCACCAACGTGCGCCCACCGGCCAGGATCGCCTTGTGCGCCTCGGCCTCCCGCTGCATGGCGTTGAGGATCTCCACGGGGTGGACCACCCCTTTGAAGACCTTGGCGAAGGCCCCTTCGACCAGGCCTTCCAGACGCTTCTCGAAGCGTTGCAGCACGCTCACCGGCTCCTCCTCGGGTCCCGAGGACATGATGGTATCCGGCCGGCGCGCGCGCAGCTCACACGCCGCTCGGCCGGCTGCTCTCGACCCGTTCGGAAGGGCCGGGACTGTCGTGCTAATCTTTCGTCCGCCACGAACGGTAATCGCTCGTGGCGAGCGCCAGGGACAGCGTAGTATTCCCGGGGCCCGTTGGAGACAGCGGGGCCGGGGCGGCTAAAGTGTTCCGGGTTGTGCCACGGGGATGTGGCGGAATGGCAGACGCGCACGGTTCAGGTCCGTGTGCCCGAAAGGGCGTGGGGGTTCAACTCCCCCCATCCCCACCACCGACGAGGGCTCCGCTTGATGCGGGGCCCTTCCGTCATATCGGGGCGTGCCGGACGTCACGCTATGCTCCGATGGATTCTGCCTCCGATGGACCAGGAGTGGCGTGTGAGTGTCGCGTTGGTGACAGGGTCGGGCGGTCTGATCGGCTCCGAGGCGGTCCGGCATTTCGCCGGCCTCGGTCTGGATGTCGTCGGCATCGACAACGACATGCGCCGGTATTTCTTCGGCGAGGACGGCTCCACCTCGTGGAGCCTGGAACGGCTCGGCCGTGACCTGGGTAGCGCGTACACCCACTTCGCGGTGGACATCCGGGACCGCGACGGCCTGGAGCAGGTGTTCAAGAAGTACGGTTCGGACATCGCCGTGGTGATCCACAGCGCCGCGCAGCCGAGCCACGACTGGGCGGCCAAGGAGCCGTACACGGACTTCGACGTGAACGCCGGCGGCACGCTCAACATCCTGGAGAACACCCGCCGGCACGCGATCGAGGCGCCGTTCATCCACTGCTCGACCAACAAGGTCTACGGCGACCGGCCCAACAGCCTGCCGCTCATCGAGTTGGAGACCCGGTACGAGCTGCCCGAGGACCACCGCTGGTACCGGGGCATCACCGAAGAGATGTCGATCGACAACTCACTGCACTCGATCTTCGGCGCCTCCAAGGTCGCCGCGGACGTGATGGTCCAGGAGTACGGGCGCTACTTCGACATGCGGACCGCCTGCTTCCGGGGCGGCACCCTGACCGGCCCGGCGCACTCCGCGGCCGAGCTGCACGGGTTCCTGGCCTACCTGATGCGCTGCGTCATGGAGGGCCGGACGTACAACCTGTTCGGTTACAAGGGCAAGATGGTCCGGGACGCGATCCACTCGCACGACGTGCTGACCGCGTTCGAGGCGTTCTTCCGGGCCCCGCGATCCGCGGAGGTCTACAACCTCGGCGGCGGCCGGCACTCCAACACCTCCCACATCGAGGCGTTCCGCATCGCGGAGGAGATCACCGGCCGCGAGGCGCGGATCAACTACGTCGAGCAGAACCGCACCGGCGACCACCAGTGGTACGTCAGCAGCATGGCCCGGTTCGAGGCACAGTATCCGGACTGGAAGATGACGTACGACGTGCCGATGATCCTGCGGGAGATCTACGAGGCCAACGTGGACAAGTGGGTGGCCCAGTCATGAGGACCCGAACCAAGCGCAACGTGCTCGGCGTCCTGGTCGACGCCACCGACTACGCCTCGGCGACCGACGCGGTGGTGACCGCGGCGCACGAGCGGCGTCCCCTCGCGCTGACCGCGCTGGCCGTGCACGGTGTGATGACCGGGGTGCTCGACCCGGCGCACAACGCGCGGCTCAACTCCTTCGACGTGGTCACACCGGACGGGCAGCCGGTGCGGTGGGCGCTCAACCTGCTGCACCACGCCGGGCTCAGCGACCGGGTGTACGGGCCGACCCTGACCCTGCACGTGCTGTCGCGCTTCGCCGACGAGGGGCTGCCGGTCTACCTGTACGGCTCGACCGAGGAGACCCTCGCCCGGTTGATCCCGGCCCTGGAGCGGATGTTCCCCGCGCTGAAGATCGCCGGGGTGGAGCCGTCCAAGTTCCGTGCCGTCCAGCCCGGCGAGGACGCCGAGATCGCCGACCGGATCCGCTCCAGCGGTGCCCGGTTGGTCCTGGTCGGGCTCGGCTGCCCGCGCCAGGAGGTCTTCGCGTACGCCATGCGGCCGCTGCTCGACATGCCGCTGATGGCGGTCGGCGCGGCCTTCGACTACCACGCCGGGCTGCTGCGCCAGCCTCCGCCGTGGATGCAGCGTGCCGGCCTGGAGTGGTTCTGGCGCCTTGGTCTGGAGCCGAAGCGGCTCTGGCGCCGCTACGTCATCCTCAACCCGGCCTACCTGAGCCGGCTCGCCGCGCAGAAGGTCGGCCTGTGGAAGGCCCGCCCGCCGGCACCGGCCACCGAGCGGCCGGCCACCTTCTCGGTCTGAGCCCGACCCGTACGACGCGAGGCCCCACCCGGCGTTCCGGGTGGGGCCTCGGTCGTGGGGAACCGGTCAGACGGTCAGGGTCCAGGTGTTGATGTAGCCGGTGTCGGCCGAGTAGGTGTCCCGCACCTGGAGTCGCCAGATGCCGTCGGCGGCCTCACCGGACACGTTGGCCGTGTACGTGGCGTTCACGTTGTCGGCGCTGTCCGAGGTGCTGCTGTTCTTCAGCCGGTACGCGCTGCCGTCCGGGGCGAGCAGGTCGATGACCAGGTCACCGCGGTAGGTGTGCACGATGTTCACCGCCACCGTGGAGGCCGAGGAGGCGTTGCGACCGCAGCCGGAGATGGTGATCGAGCTGGTCACCGCCGCGCCGGCGTCCGGGATCGACACGTCGGTGCCGTTGGTGCCGGTGCAGCCGGTGGGCGGCGGCGGGGTGGTGCCGGTGCCCACGTAGAGCAGCAGGTTCGGCGAGCCCGAGCCGGGGTTGCCCACCACGTTGGGGGTCGCGTTGGCCACCAACTGGTTGCGGACCTGAGCCGGGGTCCAGCTCGGGTTGGCGCTGGCCACCAGGGCCGCCGCCCCGACCACGTGCGGCGTGGCCATCGACGTGCCGCTGATCGTGTTGGTCGCGGTGTTGCTGGTGTACCAGGCCGAGGTGATCGACGAGCCGGGCGCGAAGATGTCCAGGCAGGTGCCGACGTTGGAGAACGACGACCGGGCGTCGGTGCTGGTCGTCGAGCCGACCGTGATGGCCTCCGTGGTACGCGCCGGCGAGGTGTTGCACGCGTTCGCGCCGTTGTCGTTGCCGGCCGCCAGGCCGTACGTGACGCCCGAGGCGATCGAGTTGCGGACGGCGTTGTCCAGTGAGCTGTTCGCGCCGCCGCCGAGGCTCATGTTCGCCACGGCCGGCTTGATCGCGTTCGCGGTGACCCAGTCGACGCCGCCGATCACACCGGCGTTGGTGCCACTGCCGGAGCAGTTCAGCACCCGTACGCCGACGAGCTGGACGGCCTTGGCCACCCCGTAGGCGGACCCGCCGACGGTGCCGGCCACGTGCGTGCCGTGCCCGTTGCAGTCGTCCGCCGACCCGCCGTCAACCGCGTCGTAGCCGGAGGTGGCCCGGCCGCCGAAGTCGTTGTGGGAGAACCGGATGCCGGTGTCGATGATGTAGGCGTGCACGTTGCTCGCCGTGTTCGGGTAGGTGTAGGAGCTGTCCAACGGCAGGTTGCGCTGGTCGATCCGGTCGAGGCCCCAGGAGGGTGGGTTGGCCTGCGTGCCGGAGATCGAGACGGTGTGGTTCTGCTCGACGTACGCCACCGCCGGGTCGGCCGCGATCCGCGCCGCCGCGTTCGCGTTCACCTTGACCTCGAAGCCGCGCAGTGCCGCACCGTAGGTGCGGGCCACCGTGCCGCCGTGGCGGCCGGAGAGCCGCTTCGCGGTGTCGCCGACCCGGTCCCGGGCAACGGCGCTGTCCTTGAGTACGACGATGTAGCTGTCCGGCACGGCGGTGGCTCCGCCGGCGGCCCGAACCACACCCACGGGTTCGGCGGCCAGGGCTGGGGTGCCGACGGCCAGCACGGTCGCCGCGGCCACCCCGATCAGTACGGACCTTCGTGGAAGACCCATCTCCTACCTCCCTCTGACCGGTGGTGGAACGTGACCACCGGTCGCAAAGCCAATCGACACTTGCCGATCTAGCTGAGGGTAAGTCAGGCGTCGGGGAGTTGAACATGTCGAAACGGCCATACCTTCGAGTGATGACCCCCTACGGGCCCGGCGTCCGGGGCGAACGGGGGACGGGCCCCGATTCGCCTCGCCGCGATTCGGGAAAGACTCTCGAGCATGGAGAGTCAGCTCACCATCCTGCTCCCGGTCGCCGCCGTCTGGCTGGCCGCCGGCGTCGTTGCCGACGGCCTTCCCCGGCTGCGCAACACTCGCATGCTGCGCCGGCGTACCGGATGGTTGCTGGTGCTGGCCCTCACCGGCCTGGCGCTCACCGCGGCCGTGCTCGGCGGCGGGCTGTTCAGCGCCGGCACCGCGCCGCTCGACCAGGCCGCGGCCGGGCTCACTCTGACCGCCGGTCCGGCACTCGTGGCGACGGTCTGCTCGGTACGACGGATCCGCCGGCTGCGGGCCGGTGCGGGCGCGTTCGCCAGTGCCCCCGCCACCCCCGCGCCGCACGGGCTGCGCGCCGCCGCGGCCCACCCCCTCGTCGGGCTGCCACTGCAGGTCACCGCCCTGGCCACGGTGCCGGCGTTGATCGCGGCGACCGGCACCGACCTCGGAGCCGACCCCGGTGTCACCGGGCCGGCGATCACCGTGGGCGCGCTCGCGGTGGTCGCCATCGGGATCCGCCACGCGCTCCGCCACAACCGCTTCGCCGAACGGGCCCAGCCCGTCGCCGTACGGTCAACGCGGGCGGCTGGCGCTCTGCACGTATAGCAACTCGAGGATCGACCTGGTCGCCTCGAACCAGCGGTCCAGCCAGTCCTGCGAGGGCACGGTGCCCTTCGGCGGCAACTCCATCAGCAGGCCACGCAGCAACGGGTGGTCGGCCAGGGACTCGGGCGGCTCCATCGGCCAGCCCGTCGGCGGGAACGACGGCTCGATCAGCGGGTTCGGGTCCAGTGAGGGCAGCGAGAGCGGCGGATCCGTCGTCTCGGCAGCGCCCTCCCGCCCACTCAACTCCTGGTCGGTCGAGACCACCTCGGTCAGAACGGTGTCCCGACGAGCGCCGCGGTACTTGCCACCGAACCGTTCCGGCTTTGCCGGACCGGTGGTGAGGTTGTCTGAACCGATCGTCGTCATCCGTCTCGCCTACTCGCTCGGTTGCGGGTCGGTGCGGCGGGTCGTCGACCAGCGCCGTACCGATCGGTTCAACGAGACGGGGGCACTCTGGCGACGGGAATCCCGACGGAACCTCGCCGGGCAACGCCACGACGCGACCGTCCGCGGCGCCTCCTGCGCACACGGCAAAGTCCCCGTCCGGCGAACCGGACGGGGACTCCACTGACCAGTCGGTCAGACCGCGCCGAACACACCACCCCGGGTGCCGGCAACGAAGGAGTGCCAGTCACCCGGGGCGAAGACCAGGGCGGGGCCCGCCTTGTCCTTCGAGTCCCGCACTCCGACGGCCCCCGTCACGTACGCCACCTCCACGCAGTTGTCACAGTTCGGCCCGCTCTTCGAGCTCTTGAACCATGCTGCCTGCGTCAGGTCCACGGGGAACCCTTTGGTCGCCATTTCCACAACGGCTCCTCTGCCAGTTTTGCGATGTGTGCGACGGACTCCTCCGGACGTATGGCCGCAGCGCGGATGTGATCGAAGATGAAGCTGTACTTCTGTAGTTCGTCGCTCTTCTCGAGGAAAAGCCCACCCGTGGCGTTCTCCGCGTACACAACATCCGGATCACCGGGCTCAGGGAAGCTGAGGATCGTGAACGTGCCGTCCATGCCGGCATGCGCACCCACCTCGAACGGCAGGATCTGCAGCGTCACGTTCGGCAACTCGGCCACCTCGACCAACCGTTTGAGTTGACCGCGCATCACCTCGTCCCCGCCCACCGGCCGACTTACCACCGCCTCATCGAGCACCACCCACAGATCGACCGGATCGTCCTGGGTCAATAACGACTGACGGCCCAGACGGACACGCACTCTTTGATGCACCTGATCGGCGGTGAAGTCCGGCCGAGCGGCGCGGATCATGGCCCCGGCGTACTCCTCGGTCTCCAGAAGACCCGGAACGACCTGCTGTTCGTACGCCCGGATCGAACTCGCCGCCGCCTCCAGCCCGACGTACGCGCCGACGAGCACCGTGCTGTACGGGTGCCACCAGCCCTTCTGGCGGGCCTCACGGGCGATCTGCACCAGCTCGTCGCTCTCGGCGCCGACCACGCCGTAGATCCGCAGCATGTCCCGCACGTCGCGTGGGGTGGCCGTGGTGTGCCCGGTCTCGATCCGGGAGACCTTCGACGCCGAACACTCCAACTGTTCGGCGACCACCTCGATGGTGATTCCGGCGGACTCCCGCTGCCGGCGCAGCTCGGCCCCGAGCCGCCGCCGTCTGATGGTGGGACTGCGCCGCTCACTCATGGCGCAACCCGTGAGCCACTGGTCCCCGCCGCTGGCTGCTCGACCCCACTCGGGCTACCTCCGGTAACGCGCCACTGGGTGACACCCGCCGGGGGCGCGACCGTCGACCGGCGAGCGTTCGCGACGAAGGGGATGGTGCCGGTCCTCGGCCGGCCGCGACGGGCGAAACCGGCCCTCAGTGTGCCGCCCGGACGCGGATGGCTTCAATAGGCCTTTCGCGCGACACGCTCACGTATCGGCAAAAGTCGACGTGCAACTTGCATGAAGCACGTCCCTGATGCAGTCTGTCCGTATGGCACGGATCACTCAGCGTCTCCGTTCGGTCCCTCGGAGTGGTGACCCCACCGAGCCGGGGACGCCGGGCACGACGCGGGCCCGGCCGACGACAACGAGACCTGCTCCGGGGTAAGGACCCCGCCGCTGCAAGCCGGCAAGCTGCGGCGGCGGGCGCGGTTCCCGGAAGCAACCGGGTGGTGGTCGGGTGGCGGCACGTCACCAGCGGGGTACGGCCCGACCACCGCCATCCGCACCACCGGTTCACGAGGCACGACCCCGTCACCGGCCGAGACGTCCCCCGTTCAGGCACCGCCGGCGCAACCGCCGGCCGATCCTCCCCAGGAGCCCATGTGCTTCCCCGCACCGGTGACGTACTGCACGTGACTCGCGCGGCGAGTGTCCAGTTCCTCAGGCCGATCAAGTTCCGGGTGATCCGGGTGCTCGACTGGCCGACCTATGACGGCTGGCTCTGGCTCGACGGCTACGAGTTGAACGCCGCGGGCGACGCGGTCACCCGACGGTCGATCTTCGTCCAGCGGGAAGGGCTGCAGCAACTGCAGGCCGCCCCCGAACCCCGCCCGCACACCGTGCGGGCCCGCCGCCCGGTCGCGCGTACCCCGCTCCGGGTGGGCTGACCAACCCGAACCGCCGCCGGTGGGCGTGCCGTCGCCATAGAATTGGTACGCCCACCCCGGCACCGTTCTACCCGCTCGTCCAGGACCCTGACCCTGGGATGGTCATGGTCAATCAGCCTGCCCTGCGGCGGCGCCACCGCTCCCGTATCGCCTACGCCTTCGGACTCCTCGCCCTCCTCGGGGCGATGACGACACTCCTGGTCCTCGTCCGCGACCCGGCGATGTCGTCCACCCGGCTGACCGCTCCGGTGCCCGCACCGGAGATCACCGTGCTCGACTCCGACCCGCCGACGGGCGACGGCCAGTCCGTCTACGAGCAACCCGACTGGACCGACACCGACGCCCCGGCCGACCACGCCGGTGGCGCCGACCCGACCGGGTCGGTGTCCGGCCTGGGTGCCGGCGGCCAGTCCGGCGGCCGTCAGGAACTCACCGAGGCAGCTCCGGCCGGGCACAGCGCCACGGACATCCGCCGCTCCCTGTTCTGGTCCGGCATCTTCGGCCTGGCCATCTCGCTGGCCGGCATCGGCCTCGTCGGTACCCGCCGCCGGATGTGGTGACCAGCGGTCACGGCGTGCTCGTCACCGTCGGGGTCGGCGTGGTCGGGTTCGCCCCGGTCGGAGGCTCGGCCTGGGAGATGATCAACAACACCTCGTCGTCGGTCGACACCGACGTGCCCGCCCCCGGCTCGGTGCCCACCACCGTCCCCGGTGGCAGCTCCGACGGGCGGTACACCACCCGATAGGTCAGGCCGAGCCGAGCCAGCAGCCCTTCGGCGGTGGCCTGCGGCAGGCCGGCGAGCGGTGGCACCGGCACCTCGTCCGGTGCGTCCGTGGTCGCCGCCGGGCTACTCGGCGACTCACTGGTGGGCGCCGCCGACGTGGTGGCTGCGCTGGTCGGCGGGGCGCTCGGCGCACTGGTCGGCGGAACGGACGGGGTGGACCCCGGATCGTCCCGGTCGTCATCCTGCTGGGAACGCACCAACCAGAGCGCGCCCCCGAGCAGACCGGCGAGCAACAGCGCCAGTACGCCCCAGAGGATCGGCAACCACCACCGCCGACCACCCTGCTCCTCGACGTACCACTCGCCGGCGGGGTCGTCCGGCCGGGGCGAGCGCACCTCGGCCCGCCCGGACCACGCCGGGGGTATCGGCGCCGTCCGGTCGGCCGGCGGAGCCGGCCCGGTGCCGGCGGACCGGTCGATCGGCATGGTCTGGTCGGGCGACAGGTCGGGACGAGCCGGGACGGTCCGGTCGATCGGCGCCGTCTCGTCCGGGTCGGCGGCGGGAGGCTCCTGGCGGTCGTCGCTCATCGCACGTCCTTTCCCCAACCCGGACGGGCGTCCTGGCCCTCGACCGCCAACCTAGTCGCCCACACCACCATCGGCGGTGATCAGCGTGCCGAGCCGCGCCGGGCGCCGGCGCGGCAGAGCGTCGGGAGGCTCGACCCGCCGGCCCGGACTCAGGGCGTGGGTTGCGTGGTCGGCTGGCCGACGGAGCCACACCAGATGCTGACCTGGTCGTTCCACCGGGCCGGGCCGTCCTCGGCGGGCTCCTGCCTGCTGACCTTGCCAGTGCGTCCGCTGACGTAGCGCGGGTAGAGGCCCTCGTCGACCAACTCGTCGGCGGCGTCGGCGCAGCTCTTGCCGACCACGTCCGGCACCTCGGCGGCCGGCGCCGGTCCGGCTACCTGGAGTTGCACAGTCGTCCCCCGGGCCACCTCGGTGCCCACGGCCGGTGTGGTGCTCTCGACCGTACGACCGACGCCGCCACCGAAGACCAGACGCCATCCCAGCCGCTGCTTGCGCAGGGTCTCCCGGGCCTGCTCGAAGTCGGTGCCGATCAGCGGTGGCACGGTCAGGCCGGTCCCCTTGGTCGAGGTGGCGGAGGTCTGGACCGCCGACGGTGTCGGCCGTCCGCTGCTCGGCCGGGGTGCGGTGGCCCGACTGGTCGGCGCGCCAGCCGTGGTCGTGACGGCCAGCGGATCACCAGAGGGTGCCTCGTCCTCGCCGGCCAGCAACCAGCCACCGGTCGCGCCGACGGCGGCGAGCAGCACCGCCGCCAACCCACCACCGAGCACGACGCTGGCACGGCCCGCACCGCCACCGGCGGCATTCTGCTGGCCCGTGTTCGTGTCCGTCATAACGCCCACCGCCTCATCACCGGCGACCGTACCGCCCGCCGCCCAATCCGCCGCACCGGCGGTCCACACCGGCGGGTTGTTGCGACTCGCCGCGCCGACGACGGGACGTTACGCTGCCCGGCATGGCCAGACAGGGCTGGGGAGTGTCGATCGCGACGGCGATCGGGGTCGCTGCCGGCGCGGGTGCCGCACAACTGGGCTTCGGCTACGGGCTCGGCGTCATCACCTGGACGCCCACCGATGCCGGTGCGACCGACACAGCCTGGGCGGACGGCCTCGCCTGGGCCACCTGGCTCGCCGCCAGCTCGACGGTCCTCGGCGCGGTCTGCGCGCAGCGGCTCCACCAACGGAACGTCCCAGCACGGACCGCGATCTCTCCGCAGTCCACGACTGACGCGCGCCACGAGGGCCCGCAGACCGCGACCGATGCGCGCCTCGATGGCCCGCAGCTCGGCGATCGGGCTCTGGAGCACGAGACCCCGGGTGACGAGCGCCGACGGACCGTGGAGGCCGCCCCACCGGGGGTGCCGGAAACTCCGCCGCCGGTGGCCGAGCCGCACGACCGTGGCGGCCTCCTGCGGCGGGTGGCCCTGGCGCTCGGCGCCGGGTTGGGCGGGCTGGTCACGGTTCTGTTGATCGCCGTACCCGCGCGGGTCGCGACCGGCGCGGACACCGGCACACCGCAACGGACGGCCGCCGTACAGGCGGTGCTGGGCATCCTGATCGGCGCCCTCGTCGCGATCTGGGCGCTTCGCTCCCGAGCCGCCGCGGCCAACGTGACCGCGACGGCCGCCTGGCTCTGGCTGCTCGCGGTGGTCTCGGTGATCGACGGGGTACGCGTCGGACGAGGGTTGACCGGCGCGCAACTCGGCACCTGGCAGTTCGACCCGGACCACGCCCGGTACTGGATCGGGGGCCAGCTCTACTGGCCCGGTGCGTTGCTGGCACTGCTGCCCGCGCTGCTGATCGGCGTACTGGCCGCCCGGCGGACCGCCCGCTCGGGCGGGCACCGCGTGGGCGCGGCGGCCTCCGGCGCGGCTGGCCCGGTGCTCGTCGCGCTCGCCTACCTGACCACCCTGCCGCACTGGTCGACGCTGGGCCCCGCGCAGCTGTCCACCCAGCTGATCGCCCCGTACGCCGTGATCGCCGGCATCGGCGGCTCGGTGCTGGCCGCCCGCCTCGGCGAGCGAGCGGAGCGGAACCACCCAGCCGAGCCGAACCAGGCAGCCGGCCGGAGTGCAGCCGAGCGGAGCCGCTGGGCCGGCCGGAGTGCGGTTGCTCGGGACACTGTGGCCGATCCGATCCCGGTCGCCGAGACCGACCCCGCGCCGCCGGTCCCCGGCTCGGCGGCCGGACCCACGGCCCCGACGACCGGCACCGGAGCCCCGACCACCGGACCCACGGCCTCGACGACCGGACCCGCGGCGCGGCGCCGGAAGGCCGACGGTGCACCGCAGACGCCCGGGACGGACTCTCTGCCGGGCGAGGCCACCGCCGCACCACAGGTGCCCGCCCCACGTACGGACCCGGACCTCACGGAAAAGTCCCGTCCCGCGGAATCGGCAACGGCCGAGAACCGCGCCCCAACCAGCCGGCAAACCCGAGCATCCCGCCGCACCATCCGCCCCACCACCGACTAGACCCCCCAGGGCCCAGCCCTCCCCCCGTTGATCATGAAGTTATTGCCATCTCGCTCGGCGTGTCATGGCAATAACTTCATGATCAACCCGCGTTCGGGCGGGGGTGGGAGGGGTGGGGTGAGGGCCGGCGGGGTGGGGTGAGGCCGGGTTAGGGGACTGGCCAGGTGTGGACGGGTTGGTTGGTGCGCTGGAGTTCGGCGTAGCGCTGGACCATGTGGTGCAGCGCGGCCGCCCGGTCCATGCCGTGGTGCCGCTCCGCCGCCCAGACCGCCTCGGTCTGCCAGACGGCGCCGTTGCGGCCGGTACGGCAGCGCTGCTCGATGATGCCGAGCAGCCGGTCTCGCTGCGCCGGGGCGACACCGAACCCGTCCAGGCCGGCGGCGGCGGTGGGCAGCAGTTGCTCCAGGACCAGCTTGGTGACCGGCACATCGCCGAGCCCGGGCCAGTGCAGCACGGCGTCGAGGCCACGTCGGGCTGCGGCGTGGAAGTTCTCCTCGGCGGAGCTGAAGGTGAGTTGGCTCCAGATCGGTCGGTCGGCCTCGGCCAGACCGCGTACCAGCCCGAAGTAGAAGGCCGCGTTGGCCAACATGTCCACCACTGTCGGACCGGCCGGCAGCACCCGGTTCTCCACCCGCAGGTGGGGGCGGTCGTTCATGATGTCGTAGACCGGCCGGTTCCACCGGTAGACCGTGCCGTTGTGCAGCCGCAACTCCCCGAGCTGGGGCACACCGCCGGCGTGTAGGACCTCCACCGGGTCCTCGTCCTCGCAGATCGGCAGCAGCGGCGGGAAGTACCGGACGTTCTCCTCGAACAGGTCGAAGATCGAGGTGATCCACCGTTCGCCGAACCACACCCGCGGCCGTACGCCCTGGGCCTTGAGTTCGTCCGGGCGGGTGTCGGTGGCCTGTTGGAACAGGGCGATCCGCGTTTCGGCCCACAGTTGGCGGCCGTACAGGAAGGGGCTGTTCGCTCCGACCGCCACCTGCACGCCGGCGATGGCCTGGGACGCGTTCCAGTAGTCGGCGAAGCTGTCCGGGGCGACCTGGAGGTGGAACTGGAGGCTCGTGCAGGCGGCCTCGGGGGCGATCGAGTCGGTGTGCGTCCGCAACTGCTCGACGCCGCGGATGTCCAGCTCGATGTCCTCGCCCCGGGCGCCGACGATCTGGTCGTTGAGCACCCGGTAACGCTCGTTGGTGGAGAGGTTGTCCTCGATCAGGTGCCCCTCGGTGAGGGTGGGCAGGATGCCGACCAGGACGATCTTCGCGTCGGATCTGGCGGCGCGCTCGTCGGCCCGGGAGAGACTGCCGCGCAGGTCGTGCTCGTAGTCGGCGAAGCCGGTGCCCTCGATCAGTCGGGGCTCGGCGTTGAGTTCCAGGTTGAACTGCCCCAGCTCGGTCTGGAAGAGGGGGTCCGCGATGTCGGCGAGGATCTCCTCGTTGCGCATCGCCGGCTCGGCGGCCGAGTCGACCAGGTTGAGCTCGATCTCCAGGCCGGTCATCGGCCGGTCGGCGTCGAAGCCGAAGTCGTCCAGCATCAGGGCGAAGACGTCCAGGCACCGCCGCACCTTCTGCCGATATCGGACGCGATCATCCCGGGTGAAGGCGCCCTCTGAGACGTCCCTGCCCATGTGTCCTCCCGACGGCCGGCGCGGTCGGGATCCTGCCGTCCCGGAAGCGCTTTGTGAAGCATCCACGGTAAGAGCGCCCAGCTGACGGGGCCAGAGGCCGACAGCGGTGATCCGACGTCGACCGGCGTGGACGCGCTCGTGGCGCCATCTGTACCCCGTCGTCGACCGGCTGGACCCGATGGCGGTGCGAACAACCCGTGACAATTACCACGAGCGGGTACGACGCAGGGCCCGCGCCGACGTACGGCGCGGGCCCTGCGTACCGGATCACCGGGAGGATCCCCCCTGGCCCTCCGGTGATCCTCGGGGATCAGGCCTGGCGAACGGCCTCGCCCTCGATCTCAATCTTGATCTTGCGGCTGACCAGCACGCCGCCGGTCTCCAAGGCGACGTTCCAGGTCAGGCCGAACTCCTCGCGGTCGATCTCGGTGCTCGCGGAGAAGCCGAAGATGTCCTGGCCGAACGGGCTGCGGCCGACACCCTCGAACTCCACCTCCAGCTCGACCGGGCGGGTGACGTCCTTGATGGTGAGCTCGCCGGTGAGCACGAACTCGCCGCCGCGACGGGACTTGACCCCGGTGCTGCGGAACTCGAGCGTCGGGAACTTCTCGGCATCCAGGAACTCCGGGCTGCGCAGGTGCGCGTCGCGGTCGGCCTGGGTGGTGTCGACGCTGGCGGCCTGAATGGTGGCGACGACCGACGACTGCAGCGGGTCCTCGGCAACGGTGATGGTGGCGGTCGCCTCGTTGAATTCGCCGCGGACCTTGCTCACCATCATGTGCCGGGCAACGAAGCCGACCCGCTTGTGCGCCACGTCGAGCGCGTAGGTGCCGGCCGCCGGGATGGTGAGGCCGTCCCAGTCGCGGGTTACCGCATCGATGCTGCTGGTCATGGTGCTGTCCTCCAGAAGATTGTTTAATAGCCCAACGACTGCCTGAGCAACTATAACTGCAACAACATTCCCCGTGTCAAGCACTGGTATGCTGAACGGGTGACCAACGTCTTCGACGATCCCCGGATCACCGCCGTCGGCCTGCTCTTCGAGGCACACGCCGGGCTGTCAGCCCGGTTCAACGCCCAACTCGAGGAGCACGGCCTCTCCGCGGTCGAGTTCGAGGTCATCACCCGACTGGCCCGCTCGCCGGGCAACCAACTACGCATGACCGACCTGGCCGCGCAGACCTCTCTGTCGACCAGCGGGGTGACCCGCGTGGTGGACCGGATGGAGCGCGACGGGCTGATCACCCGCCGCGCCTGCCCGAACGACCGACGCAGCTCGTACGCCGTGGTCACCGCCGCCGGGATGCAACGGCTGAACGAGACGCTGCCCGGGCACCTGCAGATGATTGAGCAGTGGTTCACCGGGCAACTCGACCCCGAGGCGCTCGCGGCCCTCCTCGACGGATTGCGCCGGGTCCGTGACGCCGCGCATCCGTGCGCCACCGCCGGCAGTGACGACGCCAGCCCGGAGCAGTTCGCCGCCGCCGACGGCGCCCCCCGACGGCACTGAGAAGCACCCGCTGCCGGGCGATGGCAGCGGCAGAAAGACCGGCAGAACTGGCCCAGCCAAGCTGGAGGATTCGGTCCAAGGCGACTTTCTGCCACCGCGCCGGTGGCAGGCTTCCTGCACCGGGGATCACCGGGGGGTGACGGCGCGGGCGATCAGCGAGGGGTAGCACCAAAGGGGGCTCTTCGCCCGCGCCACTCTCCCGTCGCGGTCGGGGCAGGCGCAGGCTACGTAGCCGGTCCGCCCCGGGCGGCGATCAGCGCGTAGAGCAGGCCCGACTCCTGCGGCAACAGCCGGATGCCGCTCTCCACACAGACCCGGTCCAGTCGATCGAGCACCGCCGGGTCCGCAGTGCTCGCGGCCAGGCCCACCAGCGCCTCCACCGCGTCGCGGCGATCCTGCCCGGCATGGTCGGCGGCGGCGGCGAACCACTCGGCAGCCAACTCCCGGTCACCCCGGTGCAGCGCCAGGTTGCCCTCGATCAGCGCACAGAGCCCGACCTCCGGCCCACCCCAGGCCAGCACCGCGTCGTCCGAACGCGGTCGCGGCACGGTCGGACGCGCCGGCACCGCCTCCACGCCCCCGGCGCGCAACTCGGTCAGCACCTCGGTCGCCTCCGCGACCCGCCCGTCCTGGGCGAGTGCCAGCCCGACGGTCCCGAGCACCCGACGGCGGCGTCCGGGATCACCCAGCTCGGACAGCGCCGCGATCGCCCTCCGGCCACGGTCGATGGCGTCCGCGTACCAGCCCTCCAGGCGTGCGACCTCGGCGCGATTGGCCCAGCCCAACACCCGCAGTCGCTGCTCTCCACTCTCGGCGGCAAGGCGGTCCACCGCCGCGAGCCGGCGGCGGGCCGCGGCCAGGTCGCCCGCGCGGATCTCGTGCCAGGCGAGGCTGTTCTGGGCCACCGCCAGGTCCCGGGTCCGACCGTTGCGGGCGGCCAACCGCAGCAGCGCCTCGGCCTGCTCGCGAGCCTCGTCCTGCCGCCCCACCGAGATCAGCAGAGTGCCGAGCACGTTTCGCGCCTCCAACTCCCCGGTGACGTCGCCGGCCTGCCGGAAGGTGTCGAACGCCGCGCGGGCCGTCGACAGCTCCTCGGCACCCGCGCCGTGCTCGGCCGCGAGCCGGGCGACGCCGAGGGTGGCCCAGCCACGCAGGAGAGGGTCGGCGTCGGCGGTACGAGGGTCCGCCAGCAGCCGCCGCAGCCACTGCCGCCCGACGACATCACGCCCGCGGAACCGCCACCAGCGGGTCAGGCAGGCGGCCAGCCGCAGCGCGGTCAACGGGTCGTCGGTGGCCGCGTGGGCCAACGACGAGCTGATGTCACTGCTCATCTCGTCCAGCCGGTGCACCGCGTCGGGTACCCGTGGGCCGACCAGGTCGCTGGCGGTCCGCGCCACCAGGCGCGCGATGACCTCCGCATGTCGACGCCGGATACAGGTCAGCTCACCCGCACCGGCCGCCTGCTCGACGGCGTAGTCACGGACCGCGTCGAGCAGCCGGAACCGGAACGACCCGGTTCCTCGTACGCTCAGCAGCCCCAGCTCGACGAAGCGGTCCAGCAGCGGAACCGGGTCGATCGCCACCGTGCCGTCCCGGTCGGCCTCGTCGGCGAGCATCTCCTCGGCCAACTCCACCGACCAGCGGTTGCCGAAGACGGCCAGCTGCCGCAGCGCGGCCCGCTCGTCCGGCGCCAACAGGCGGTAGCTGAACGCCACCGCGTCCCGCAGGGTGACCGCGACGGAGACCGCCGCACCGGAGTCTGGTCCGCTCGTCCGGCTGGTGAGCGCCTCCGGCGCGTCCCAGCCCGGGTGGGCGGACGCGTCGGCGGGAGTGGCCAGGTCGAGCACCCGGTCGCCGTACCGGTCGAGCAGTTCGGTGAGGTCGAGGAGTCGGCCCCGGGCGGCCATCAGCTCGATGGCCAACGGCAGCCCTCCCAACCGGCGCACCAACGCGGCGAGCGCCGGCAGCTCGGCGGGGGTGGGTGGCTCCCGGCGGACCTGGGCGAGCCGGGCGGTGAACAGCGCGACCGCCGGCCACGATTCGAGTCCGGCGTGTTCAGAGTGTTCGGCCTCCGGTGGTGGCACGTCGAGCGGCGCGACCGGCCACACCCGCTCACCGGGCAACCCGACCGGATGCCGCCCGGTGACCAGCACCCGAAGCGACGGCAGTGCGCCCATCAACCGGTGCAGGGTCGCGGCCACCGGGCCCGGGGCGTGCTCCACCGCGTCCATGACCAGCAACGTCGGCCGTCCGGCGAGCAGCGCCACGAGTTCGGACAGGCGCGCCACGCCGAGCACGGACATCGAGGCGGCGAGCACGTCCGGACCGTCCGAGCCCTCGCCGACCAGCACCCCGGCAACGCCGGCCGGGTGGGCGGAGGCCACGAGGTGCGCCACCGACGTGGCCAGGGCGGTCTTACCGACGCCGGCCAACCCGACGAGGCTGACCAACCGGGGCCCGCGCTCCGCGGTCAGCATCCCGGCCAGCTCGGTGAGGTCGCGCTCCCGGCCGATCAGCGCGACCGGCGGCGGAAGCGCGACCGACGGGTCGGCGGGTGCGTCCGCCGACGTGGCGTTGCCGCTGACCGCGAAGGTCGTGGAGGTGGCCTCCGGCGGGGCCTGCTCGGCACCGGCGCCGCGGGCCGCGGCCAGGAACGCCGCCAGGCTGGTGCCGGTCAGCGCCAACGCCCCGGCGAGCAACTCGACAGTGGTGCGTTGTGGCCGGATCGACCGGCCACGCTCCAGGTCACGCACCGTCCGCACACCCACCCCGGCCCGGGACGCCAGCTCGGCCTGGGTCAGGCCGGCGGCGCGCCGATGCCCGCGGAGCAGCTCCGGCAGATGGGTACGTCCAGCCGGGCTCCGCGACCGGTCATGATCCGGAGTCATGGGCACGAAGAGTACGGATGGACTCCGACGGTCGGCAGTCGAACGTCGGGCTACTGACGCCCGCTCGCCGAAACCCGACAGCCGTACGGACAGTCCGTCCGGAACGACTGGCCGATCAGTTCGGTTGGAGCACTCAGAGACCCAGATCCCGGGCGATGATCATGCGCTGCACCTCGCTGGTGCCCTCGCCGATCTCCAGGATCTTGGAGTCCCGCCAGAACCGGGCCACCGGGTACTCGTTCATGAAGCCGTATCCGCCGTGGATCTGGGTGGCCTCCCGGGCGTTGTCCACCGCAATCGTGCTGGCGTGCAGCTTCGCGATGGCGGCCTGCCGCTTGAACGGCTCGCCGGCCAGCATCCGCGCGGCGGCGTCGTAGTACGCCAGACGGGCGGTGTGTGCCTTCAGCTCCATGTCGGCGATCTTGAACTGGATGGCCTGGTTGGCGCCGATCGGCTGACCGAAGGCGTGCCGCTCCTTCGCGTACTTGATCGACTCGTCGACACAGCCCTGCGCGAGGCCGACGGCCAGCGCGGCGATGGCGATCCGACCCTCGTCGAGGATCCGCAGGAACTGCGCGAAGCCCCGCCCCCGGGGGCCGAGCAGGTTGGCGGCCGGCACCCGGCAGTCGTCGAAGGTCAGCTCGTGGGTGTCCGAGGCGGTCCACCCCACCTTGGAGTAGCCGGGCGCGACGGCGAACCCGGGCGTGCCGGTCGGCACGATGATCGTCGACAACTCCTTGGAGCCGTCCGGGTTCGTGCCGGTCACCGCGGTGACCGTGACCATGGCCGTGATGTCGGTCCCGGAGTTGGTGATGAACGCCTTCGAACCGTTGATCACCCACTCGTCGCCGTCCAGCACCGCCCGGGTCTGCGTGCCGGCGGCGTCCGAGCCGGTGCCCGGTTCGGTGAGACCGAAGCCGGCCAGCGCCTCGCCGCTGAGCAGCCGGGGCAGCCAGGTCGCCTTCTGCTCCTCGGTGCCGAAGCGGTAGATCGGCATCGCGCCCAGCGAGACCGCCGCCTCCAACGTGATGGCCACGCTGGAGTCGACCCGGGCCAACTCCTCCAGCGCCAGACACAGCGCGAAGTAGTCGCCGCCCATCCCGCCGTGCTCCTCGCCGAAGGGCAGGCCGAACAGGCCCATCTTGCCCATCTGCCGGATCACCTCGTACGGGAAGGTGTGCTGCTCGTAGTGCTCGGCGATGACCGGGGCGACCACCTCGCGGGCGAATTCCCGCACGCTCTCGCGCAGCGCCGCTTGTTCGTCGGTGAGCCGGAAGTCCATCTCATCCTCCTGTAAGGACGGTCCACCTCGGCGCTCGTGACACCGGGGGCGGGTCGCTGTGCGGGCCTGAGCCGATGATCAGACCGGGGTGACGCCGTGCCGACGGCGGGAGAAGTGCCGGTCCTTGGTACGCGCCGCCGCGAATCGACGGACCAGCTCGGTGCGCAGGTCGTGTGGCTCTACGATGGCGTCCACCACCAGTTCGCTGGCGAGCCGGACGACGTCGATGTCCTGCTCGTACTCGGCGCGCTTGGCGGCGACGAAGGCGGTCCGCTCGTCCTCGTCCGCAATGGCGGCGATCTTGTTGGCGTAGACCGCGTTCACGGCGGCCTCGGCGCCCATCACGGCGATCTTCGCGGTCGGCAGCGCGATGGTGGCGTCCGGCTCGAACCCGGGACCGGCCATCGCGTAGAGACCGGCGCCGTACGCCTTGCGGACCACCACGCAGATCTTCGGCACGGTCGCCTCGGAGATCGCGGTGATCATCTTGGCGCCGTGCCGGATGATGCCCTGCTTCTCCACCACGCTGCCGACCATGAAGCCGGGCACGTCGCTGAGGAACAGCAGCGGCACGTTGAACGCGTCGCATAGCTGCACGAACCGGGTGGCCTTGTCGGCCGAGTCGACGAAGAGCACGCCGCCCTTGAACATCGAGTTGTTGCCGACCACACCGACGACCTGACCGTCGAGACGGCCGAAGCCGACTGTCAGCTCCTTGGCCCAGAGCGCCTGGATCTCGAAGAACGAACCCTCGTCGAGCAGGCCCTTGACGTACCGTCGCATGTCGAACGCCTGCCGCTCGCTGGCCGGCACCAGCGCGGCCAGGTCGGCCTTCGCGGGCGCGGCGACCGCCGGTGCGGTCGGCGGCGCCTGCGTCCAGTTCGCCGGCAGGTACGACAGGTAGGTCCTCACGACGTCGAGCGCGTCGGCCTCGGTCTTGCAGAGGAAGTGCCCCACGCCGGACTCGGCGGTGTGCACCTTGGCCCCGCCCATCGCCTCCAGGGTGGTCTTCTCGCCGGTGACCATCTCGACCATCCGGTCGGAGCCGAGATACATGCTCGCGTTGCCGTCGACAAGCGCCACCACGTCGCAGAACGCCGGGATGTACGCCCCACCGGCGGCGCTCGGACCGAACAGCGCGCAGACCTGTGGGATGGAGCCCGAGGCGCGGACCTGGTTCCAGAAGATCTTCCCGGCGCCACGCCGGCCGGGGAAGAGATCAACCTGATCGGTGATCCGGGCACCGGCCGAGTCGACCAGGTAGACCATCGGCACACCGGCGCCGTACGCCCGCTCGATGATTCTGATGATCTTCTCGACGGTGCGGGCGCCCCAGCTGCCGGCCTTGACGGTGGAGTCGTTGGCCATGAGACAGACCTGCCGGCCGTCGATCGTGGCGGTGCCGGTCACGACGCCGTCGGCGGGCAGTCCCTCGGCGAGCGCGTTGGCGTAGAGGCCGTCCTCGACGAACGAGCCCTCGTCGACCAGGAGCGCGACCCGCTCACGGGCGAAGAGCTTGCCCTTGGCCGCGTTGGCCGCGTGGTACTTGTCCGCGCCGCCGGACCGGGCCCGCTTGCGCAGCTGCTCCAGTGCCTCACCGTCGAGCGTCACGCCGACTCCTCCGCCATACTGACCTGAACGATCGTTAGGCTAGCGCATCGACACGGCCGTCGGCGACCTACGAGCGAACCAGACAGCCGGGCCGAGAGCAAGACATTGAAAAACATGAATCAATATCGCTAGGCTCCTGGCACCCCCTCCTCCCGGATTGGAGTCAGCGATGACCTCACGACTCAGTCGGCTCGCGGTCGCCCTGGTGGCGACGGCAGGTGCCGCCCTCGGCGTCACGGTCGCCAACCCCGCGCCCGCGTCCGCCGCCATGACCATCTGCTACAACACCAGCCAGGCGGGCAGCTTCGCCGGCATCGCCGGCCAGGCCGCCTCGATCTGGAACAACGCCACCGTCAACCTGACGCTCTCCGCCAACTGTGGCTCCAACCTGCGGATCTACCAGATCACCGGCGGCGGTTCCTACGCCCAGCGGACCAGCCTCGGCAACGGCCGGGTCTACATCGACACCCAGCAGGCCGCGCAATACAGCCCGCTGCGGATCATGACGCACGAGATCGGGCACATCCTCGGCCTGCCGGACAACTACAACGGGAACTGCGCGATCCTGATGTCCGGCGGCAGCGCCGGCACCAGCTGCACCAACCCGTACCCGAGCACCACCGAGGCGAACCGGGTCAGCAGCCTCTTCGCCGGCACGTTCAGCGCCACCGACCGCAGCGCGGACATCTTCCGCGACAGCTGGCCGAGCGTGCTCACCCCGGTGAGCTGACCAACCTGGCACGTGGAAGGGGCCGGCGCGTGCGCCGGCCCCTTCGTCGCGCGGACGGTCAGCTCGGCAGCGGCGTCAGCCGGGTACGCGGGCCGGCCCGCAGCACACCGGACGGCAGCTTCTTGCCGAGCAGCTCCTCGGCCAACTCCGCCACCTCGATGAGAGCCGGCAGGTCGATGCCGGTATCGACGCCCATGTCGTGCAGCATGTGCACGGCCTCCTCGGTGGCCAGGTTGCCGCTCGCCCCCGGCGCGTACGGGCAGCCACCGAGGCCACCGACGCTGGCGTCGAACTCGGTCACCCCCAGCTCCAGCGCGGTCAACAGGTTGGCCAGTGCCGTACCCCTGGTGTTGTGGAAGTGCAGCAGGACCGGCACGTGCGCGTTGCGATCGCGTACCGCGGTCAACAGCTCGCGGACCCGACGCGGGGTGCCCATTCCGGTGGTGTCACCGAACGCGACCCGGTCCGCGCCGTCGCGGACCACCCGGTCCACGATCCCGGCCACCCGCTGCGGGTCGATGTCCCCCTCGTAGGGGCAGCCGAAGCTGGTCGCCACGATCACCTCGACCCGCGCCGACGCACGGTGCAGCAGGTCGATCAGCTCGGCGATGTCGTCAAGCGACTCGTCGGTGGACCGGTTGACGTTGCGCCGGTTGTGCGTGTCACTGGCCGAGACCACCACCTCGATCTCGGTGAACCCGGCGGCGAGGGCCCGCTGGGCGCCCCGGGTGTTCGGCACCAGCGCGGAGTACCGCACCCCGTCGGCCTTCACCGCCCGCTGCCACACCTCGTCGGCGTCGGCCATCTGCGGAATCGCCCTGGGGTGCACGAACGACACCGCCTCGATTCGGCGTACGCCGGTGCCGGAGAGGGCGTCGAGCAGCCGCACCTTGGCGTCGACCGGGATCGGGTCCTCGTTCTGCAACCCGTCCCGCGGCCCAACCTCACGGATCGACACGAAACTCGGCAGGTCCGCCATAAGGGGTCACCTCACTGTGACGAAAGCAGTGCTTAGGGGTCCTCCCAGCATGCCACTCCCGCTGTTGATCAAGAGGTTTGCGTCATCCGCGGCGCAAGTCCTGACGTAAACCTCTTGATCAACAAGGGCGGGGTCAGCGCATGCGGGAGACGATTCCGGTGTCGTAGGCGCCGGAGAGGAACTCTTCGTTGGTCAGCAGCTCGGCGAAGAAGGGGACGTTGTTCTTCGGGCCTTCGATCTGGAAGGCGGCCACCGCCTCCTTCGCACGTTCGAGCACCTCGTCGCGGGTCGCGCCGCTGACGATCAGCTTGGCCAGCAGGCTGTCGTAGAACGGGGTGACCGTGTTGCCCTCGGTGTAGCCGGAGTCCACCCGAACACCCTCGCCCGCCGGCTCGACCCACGTCCTGATCACACCGGGGCCGGGCAGGAACCGCTTCGGGTCCTCCGCGTTGATCCGCATCTCGATGGCATGGCCGCGCGGGGTCAACGCGTCCGGGTCGAACGTCGGCGCCAGCCCGGAGGCCACCCGCAGCTGCTCCTCGACCAGGTCGATGCCGTAGACGTACTCGGTCACCGGGTGCTCCACCTGCAACCGCGTGTTCATCTCCAAGAAGAAGAACTCTCCGGTGGTTGGGTCGAGCAGGCACTCCACCGTGCCCGCGTTGCGATAGCCGACCGCCTCACCGGCCCGCACCGCCGCCGCCAGGAGACGGGACCGCAGCTCCGGCGAGACCGCCGGCGACGGGGACTCCTCGACCAGCTTCTGGTTGCGCCGCTGCACCGAGCACTCCCGCTCGCCGAGCGCCACCACCCGACCATCGGCCAGGCCGAGGATCTGCACCTCGACGTGCCGTACCCGGGGAAAGTACCGCTCGATCAGCACCGAGCCGTCGCCGAACATCCGCTCGGCGAACGCGCGCACCTTGTCGTACTCGGTGCGCAGCGCGGCCTCGTCGACGGCCACCCCCATGCCCATGCCGCCACCGCCGGCGGCGGCCTTGACCATCACCGGGTAGCCGATCCCGGCGGCGGCGGTCACCGCCGCGTCCAGGTCGGCCGCCGGGTCGGTGGTGCCGGGCGCGACCGGAACGCCGGCCGCCGCCATCAGGTTCCGGGCATTGATCTTGTCGCCCATTGCGGTGATCGCGTCCGCGTCGGGTCCGACCCAGATCAGGCCGCTCGCCTCGACGGTACGGGCGAACTCGGCGTTCTCCGACAGGAAGCCGTACCCGGGGTGGATGGCCTGCGCGCCCGTCGACTTCGCGGCGGCGAGGATCGCCTCGGTGTTGCGGTAGCTCAGCGCCGGGTTCGGTGGACCGATGAGGACCGCCTCGTCCGCCTCCGCGACGAACGGCAGGTCGGCGTCGGCCTCCGAGTGCACCGCGATCGCGCGAATGCCGAGCCGCTTGGCGGTCCGGATGATCCGGCGTGCGATCTCGCCCCGATTGGCGACCAGCAGTGACTCGATCATGTTTCCTCCCGGCGTCCGGATGGTGGGACGATGTCAGGGAATCATGACCGGCACGGTTCTGACGAGTCGGCTCAGGCCAGCAGTGCGGCCAGGGTCGCGCCGCGCAGCAGCTCGGCGCGGCGTCGCCGGTCCACCTCGCCACCGAGGAACGGGGTCGAGTTCATCAGGCCGAACGCCGCGTGCGCGAGCACCCGCGCCTCACCGTCGGGCATGCCCGGGTGCAGCGCGGTGAGCACGGTCACCCACTCCTCGACGTAGAGCCGTTGCAGACGACGGATCCGCCGCCGTGGCTCCTCGGGCAGGCGGTCCAACTCGTGCAAATGCAACGCGATCACCGCCGGGTTGGCCAGCGCGAACTCGACGTGGAAGTCGATCAGCGACTCCAGCACGCCGCGCGGGTCGTCCGAGCCCCCGGCGGCGCGTTCCCGCCCACCGGCCAGCAACCCCTCACTGACCGGGATCAGCGCGGCGGCCAGCATGGCCTCCTTGCCGGCGAAGTGGTGGTAGAGCGCCGGACCGGTGACCCCGGCGGCCGCGCCGATGTCGTCCATCGACACGCCGTGGTAGCCGCGCGCCGCGAACAGACCTACCGCGATCTCCAGGATCTCGTCCTTGCGGGACCTGCGCCGGCCCGCACCCGCCGCACCCCGTGCCTGCTGCTCCACCGTCACCGGGCAAGCCTAGACCGCGAGGCGCCCGCGTTGGGTTGCCGGTCGGGTCCGCCCACCCGCGGCCGGCCGCCCCTGACCTGGCCAGGGGCGGCCAGTGAGGGTCAGTCGTCCTGGTCCAGGTCATGCTCCGCGCGCACCGCGGCGGCCTCCGTGGGCCGATCGAGCAGATCCAGCGTCCGAGCCAGCAGCCAGGCCGTCTGGCGAACCTGCCGCGAGGCGGCCGGCAGCCCACCGAGCACACGGCGCAGCAGCGGTTCCGCCTCGGCCGGCCGGTCCAGGCGCAGCAGCAACTCACCGACCAGGACCTCCACCTGGGCCGCCTCGCCGAACGCCTCGATCGACCGCAACCGGTCCGGCACCCCGGTAAGCCGGCCCAGCGCCTCGTCCAGCCGGTCCTCACCGGTGAGCACCCGCGCTCCGGCCTCGGCCGCCATCGCCAACTCGTACGTCACCGGCGGCTCGGCCTGCCCGGCCAGCTTCGCCGCCAACCCGTCCACCACCTCGAGGGCGCGCAACGCCGCGTCCCGGTCGTCGGCCCAGAACCAGGCGTACGTCTCCCGCCGGCGGGCGCGCAGCTCGTCCAGCGGCAGGTCACCGAGCCGGTACGCCTCAGCGGCGGCGGCGAACCGCTCGCCCGCCGCCGCGTCCCGGTCGGCGTCGTAGAGGATCCCGCCGGCCTCCTCCAGCACCTGCGCCCGGTGCGGAAGGTTGTCTGGTCCATCCAGGTTGTTGGCCAACTGTTCCAGCAGGGCCAACGCCGGGTCGATCTCACCAAGTCCGGCGTAGACGCCGGCCAGCAGGTGCCGGCAGCGATCGGCCTCCGCCTGGGCGCCCAGCCGATCCAGACCCAGCACGGCCTCCTCGGCGACCTCGGCGGCCTCGGCGAGTCGGCCCACCATCCGGTACGCGTTCGCCAGCTCCCACCGCAGGAACGCGTCCCCCTCGGCGCCCCGCTCCACGCACAGCGTCACCGCCTCGACGAAGTCGTCCACCGCGTCGACGGCCCGGCCGGCCGACAGCAACGCCCGCGCTCGGGCGACCCGGACGGGCAGCTCCGCGTCGGCCGGTGCCGCCTCCAACGCCTCGTCGCAGGCCGCCACGGCGTCCGCCGGATCGTCGACCAGCCGCGCGTAGGCCAGGCAGGCACCCGTGAGCAGCTCGTCGACGCCCAGCTCCCGGCCGATCCGGCGAGCCTCGTCGACGACGGCGCGGGCCTCGTCGACGCGGTCCAACTGCTCCAGCAGGTGCCCCCGGTGCAGTGCGATCCGGGCCATCAGGTGCTGGTCACCGCCCGCGTCGGCCGGTACCCGGTCGAGCGCGGCGAGCGCGTCCGCCCAACGCTCGCGATGCAGCAGCGCCAACGCCACCCGGTCGTGTCCGGCCGCCCGCTGCTGGGCGTCGCCGAGCCGGTCCAGGACCTCGGCCGCCTCCCGGGCCAGCAGCAGACCTTCGTCGCCGTCCTCGTCGGAGCGGGTCAACAGCACACCGAGCCGCCCGGCGACCGTCTGGGCCGGCACCTCCTCGCCCGCCTCCCGGTACAGCTCCAGCGCCGCCCGATTCAGCTTGACCGCACCCTCGATGTCGTCCTCGTCGCCACGCTCGGCCGCCCGCAGCGCCAGCCGGTGCGCGGACGTGCGTGCCGGCAGCTCAGCGGAGCCGAACCGGTCGTCGAAGGCGATCAGCGCCGCCCGGAAGGTGGCCCGGTCGTGCCGGCCCCAGCTCTGCTCCGCGAGGTCCAGCAGCTCGTCCGGCTCGGCGTCGACGGGCACGGTCACGGCGGGTCGTTCACCCTTACCGGTTCGCACGCGTTCGGTGGACGACGCCGGTGTGCCCGGCCCGACGATCGGCTCGTCCCCGACCGGACGGGCCGGGCGGGCCGGGCGGCGGCGAACGCTCGCCGACAGCGGCACATGTTCCCCGCTCGCCTGCACGGCCAGCCGGCGGGCGATCCACTCCGACTGGTGGGTGGTGCCGTTACGGGCGTCGAACCGGGCGGCCAGACCGGTCGCGGTGTCGGCCAGCTCGTCCGCCAACGACGCCGCCGCCACCTCAGCGGCCGGCCGACCCTCGGCGGCCCGGCGGTACACGGTCGACGCGCCGGCCTGGCGCAGCGCCGCGGCGGCGGCCGCCGCGAAGTGCATGGCGGCGGCCGGCGACGGCGGCCGGTCCAGCCAGTCCAGGTGCCGCTCGACCAGCTCGACCGCCCGCGCCCCGTTGCCGGTCAGCGTGCAGAACTCGACGTGGTCCGCGATGTCCCACAGGTTGGCGAGGTTGCCGCGCAGCCGGCGGTACGCCTCCCGGTGCGCGTCCCGCGCCTCCTCGGCCCGCCCGGTCCGCAGGTACGGCAGGAGCAGCGCGGTGAGGATCGACTGCGGCTGCTCGTTGCAGTTGAGCCGGCCGGCGAGCACCGGTTCGGCCAGCTCCACCGCGTCGGCGTCCCGCCCGGTGTCGGCGAGGTAGCCCACCTGGCTCGTCGGGTCACAACCGGCGCAGTCGGACAGGTCGTCGCGCGGGGTGGTCTGCCAGAGCCGGTACCAGTGCGCGGCCACCTCGGCGTCGCCCACGTGGTCGGCGACCCGGAACCGGTGCTTGTGGACGGTCTGCAGGCTGTGCCCGCCAGCCCGGTAGCGGCGTTCCATGTCGTCCAGCACTGCGTACGTGCGGTCGAGCGGCACCTCCGGGAAGTTCAGCAGGCCGTTGACCATGTACTTGAAGTGCCAGAGCAGGTTGTGCAGGTGACGCTGGTGGTACGGCTGCGGGTCCCGGTCGAACTCGGACAGGCACCAGGAGAAGGTCACGAAGGACTTCGCCGGCTCACCGCCGTAGATGTAGCCGGTGGTGGCCTGCATCCGGGTGACGAACGCGAGGTGCCGGTCGTCGGCGGCGTCCACCCGGCGCAGCAGCTGCTCCAGCGCGGCGATCTGCCCCGCCCCGTACGGCATGTCGGAGATGCCGCGCAGCATCCGCCACAGATCCTCGTCGCTCATGCTCACTCCCGTCCCGGGACAGCCCGGCCGAGCAGGCCGAGGAAGGAATCGTTCAGCAATGCGGCGTCGGCCGCGCGGATCGGATGGTGGCCGAGCAACAGCGCCTGCCCGTACAGCGCCTCGACGGCGAGGCCGACCAGCTCCGGGTCGCTCAGCATGGCCACCCGTCGGACCAGCGGGTTGCGGTGGTTGAGCACCAACTGCGGACGGTCCGGTGGGGCGGTGGCGGCGAGCGCGTCGAGCACTCCACCCCACAGCTCGTCGGCCCGGTCCCGACTGGCCGCGAGCTGGTCGTTGAACGCGGCCGACCTGCTGACCAGGTAGAGCGCGGGCAGCGACACCGGGTCGTACGCCCGGATGACCACCTCGCAGCCGGAACGCTCGACGGCCCGCTGCGCCGCCGCGAGGAACGGTCGCAGCGCCAACTCCACCTGCGGGTCGAGCGCGTCGAACCGGGTGGTGAGGTCGCTGGGCTCCAGCCGCTCGATCAGCACCGAGCGGTCCACCGCCGGCAGCCGCTCGATCAGCTCGGTGTCGTACGTGTAGCCGGCGTTCACCACCGCCAGGTCCTGCGCGGCGGCCACCGCGGCGAGCTGACGGAACTCGTCGAGGCTCGCCGCGTAGCGGACCACGCCGTAGCGCTCGCGGAACTCGGCGAGGGTGAGCGTGCCGACGTTGGTGTCCATGGGCCACCACCTGTCGACCAGCCGGAGCATCTCGTCGTCGTGCAGCGCCAGGGCCTTCACGCCGAGGTGGTGCACCTGGAGGAACTCGGCCAGCCGGTGCGGGTCGTGCCGGGCCAGCCGGACCAGCCAGCCGCGGACCTGGTCGCCGAGCGCCTCCCGGGTCGCGGTCAGCAGAGTGTCCTCGTAGAGGGCCTCCCGGCTGGCGGTCGGGCGCAGCTCGGTCGCGTCCACCACGCAGTGCGCGAAGAACGCCCACTCCGGCAGCAACCCGTCGGCGTTCTCGGTGAGCAGCATCCGCTTGAGGTAGACGCGGTGCCCGGCTCGGGCCGCCGGGTTCACCGGGGTCGGGAGGATGACGGCGACGCCGGTCAGCCCGGCCTCCGGCACGGCCAGCGGCAGCACGTCGAACGGGTCCACGCCGAGCGTCTCCCGGGCGTACCGGATCAGCGCCGCGCGGTCCAGTGGCGCACCCGGCGTGGTCGGCCAGGGCGGTTCCCCGGTGGTGGTGACGACGTCGCCGACGCGGACGGTGACCGGCAGCAGCGCGCCGAAGAGCCGGGCCAGGTCGGTGACGGTCGGGGTGGTGAACCACTGGTCCGCGTCGCGGCGGGGCACCAGCGTGACGGTGGTGCCCGGCTCGGCGCGGGCGGCCTCCGGCGGGGCCACGGTCACCGCGTAGCGGCCGTCGGCGTACCCGGTCCAGCGGACCGTGGGGTTGTCGCCGTGCCGGGTGAGCACCTGGATCTCGTCGGCCACCAGGAAGCAGGAGAGCAGGCCGATGCCGAACTGGCCGAGGAACTCGTGTCGGGAGAAGCCCAACTCGTCGCGCTTCGAGCTGCGGCCGATGGTGGCCAACAGCTCGTGCACCTGCGCCTCGGTCAGGCCGATGCCGGTGTCGTGGACCCGGAGCGTGCCGTCGCCGGTGCTGTCCGGGGGTTCGATGCGGACCAGCGCCGGCGCGTCCGGTTCGGCCCCGCGCCGGGCGGTGATCGCGTCCACCGCGTTCTGGAGCAGTTCGCGGACGTAGACCCGCGGGCTGCCGTAGAGGTGATGACTGAGCAGGTCGACCACGCCACGTAGGTCAACCTGGAAAGTGTGGTCCACGCCTGATGTCTCCCCGGTCCCGATGCCGGCGCTCACCGTACCCATGATCACCGACAGGCGCGGTCCCCTTTTCGCCCGCGCGACTTGACCCTCGACCCGGTCGAACCGGCACGGTCGCCGGCATGACTTCCCCCGCTCTGGGCCGGGACTTCCGGCTCCTGTGGTCCGCGGCCGTCTCGTCCCGGTTCGGAGACGCGCTGCGTACCCCGGCACTGGCCCTGTTGGCCGCGACCGTGACCCGCGACCCACGGGTCATCGCGGCGGTCACCGTGGCGGCACAGTTGCCGCCGTTGCTCTTCGGCCTGCTCGGCGGCGTGTACGCGGACCGCTGGGACCGCCGTCGGACGATGGCAGTGGTCGACGGGGTACGCGCTGTCGTGGTGGCCGCGCTGGCCGTGGTGGTCGCGCTCAACCGGGTCAGCGTCCCGGTGCTGCTGGTGGCGGCGTTTCTGCTCGCCACGATGGGCACTCTCTTCGACTCCGCCTCGTTCGCGCTGCTCCCCGCGTTGGTGCCGCCGGACGCGCTGCCCCGGGCGAACGGCCGGCTCCAGGCGGGGTCCGCGGTGGCCGGTGGCTTCCTCGGGGCACCCGCCGCCGGTGTCCTGTTCGCCGTCGCACCGGCCCTCCCGTTCGCCCTCGACGCCGTCACCTTCACGGCGGCCGCCCTGCTCGTGCTGGCCCTCGCCCCGGTCGGGAACGCGAACGCACGGCCGAGAACCCGGCGCGGCTCGGTGTGGAGCGAGATCGTCGAGGGGCTGCGCTGGCTGCGGGCGCACCGGACCCTGTGGCGGGTCACAGTGCTCACCGCCGCGAGCAACCTGGCGATCAGCGGAATCATGGCGGTGCTGGTGCTCTACGCGCTGGACGTGCTGCGGGTGCCGCCGGCCGGGTACGGGCTGTTCACCGCCGCCGCCATCGTCGGAGGCGTGGCGGGAGCACTCGGTGCGGGGCGGCTCGCCGCCCGGCTCGGCACGGTGCCGGCGCTGCGCGTCGTGCTGGCCGTGGAGACCGTGGCGCTGACCGGCTTCGCGCTGGCCCGGCACCCGGTGTCGGGCGGGATCGCGCTGGCCGTCTTCGCCGCCGGCACTGTGGTGTGGAACAGCCTGTGGGCGTCGTACGGGCAGCGGAACGTGCCGAGCGAACTGCTCGGCCGGGTCGGTGCGGCCCAGCGGATGGTCGGTCTGCTCACCGCACCGCTCGGGGCGGCGCTCGCCGGGTTGGCCGCCGCGGCGTACGGCACGGTGCCGGTGGCGGGCGCGGCGGCGGGGACGTTCGCGCTTGTCACGCTCGCCGCCTGGCGGACGCTGCGACCGGTCGCCCCCGCCGTGTTGAGCCGCACGGCCTAACCCGGCGTCCGCTCCCGGTGCGACAGCCCGGACAGGCGCAGCGCGATCCGCCGACGGGCCGGTGGGACGGCACCGAGCAGCCGGAGCAGCACGTCCCGGGCCGGCCGACGGGCCGGGGAGACGCCGGCCAACCTGGTCAGCCCGGCGGCGAAGCTCAGCACGTCCTCGGCCATCGGCCGTTGCCGGGCGGTGTAGTCGTCGAGCAGCGTCTCCGGGCCACCGCCGAGCACGTCCGCCACTGCGGTGCCGAGCGCGACCGCGTCGCAGATGCCGAGGTTCATGCCCTGCCCGCCGGCCGGGCTGTGCACGTGACCGGCGTCGCCGGCCAGCAGCACCGGCCCCGCTCGGAAGGTGTCGGCGATCCGGTGGTGCACCCGGAACCGGGAGCCCCAGAGCACCTCGGTCACCCGGTCGGGTCGTCGCGCCGGGCCGCGCTCGTCGAGCAGCGCCTGGAGGTAGGCCGCGTCCGGTTCGGCCGGGGCGGTCTCCACGGCGGCGACCAACCGGACCACGCCGCCGGGGAGGGGTGCCCAGACCAGCGGTCCGGAGCGGGCGAGGAAGAGCGCCGCCTCGTCGCGGGGCAGCACGCTGCGCACCCGCACGTCGGCGAGCACGAAGGACTCCTCGTCGCTGCCGCCGGTGAAGCCGATGCCGGCCAACCGCCGGACCGTGCTGTGCAGGCCGTCCGCGCCGACCACGAACCGGGCGCGCAGCGCCTCCCCGTCGACCTGCGCGAGCATGCCGTCATCGGCGGGGCTGAGCCCGGTGAGCTGGCACGGCCGTCGTATCTGGACACCGAGTTCGGCCAGCTCCTCGGTGAGCACGGCCTCGGTGACCGCCTGGGAGACCAGCAGCGCGTAGGGGAAGCGGGACGGCAACTCGTGGAACGGCACCGACAGCAGCACCCGGTCCCGGTCGCGCACGGTGAAACGCGGCGTCCGCACCGCCTGGGCGATCAGCGGCGCCGCGGCGCCGATCCGGTCCAGCACCTCCAGGGTGTACGCGTGCACGACGGCGGCGCGGGAGGTCGTCGGCGGCTCGGCCAACCGGTCCAGCACCGTCACCTCGACCCCGCGCCGGGCCAGTGTCAACGCGGTGGCGAGACCGGTGGGGCCGGCGCCCACCACCAGGACGTCGGTGCTCGTGGGCAGCATGGCCACCTCCAGAAGACCGTTGCCAACGTCTGTTGGCAAACACTTGTTGGCAAAGCTAGAGCCCGCTCGATTGCGTGTCAACAGTTGTTGGCATACGGTCGTTGGCATGACCCCGTCCGCCCAGACGACCCAGCCCCGCCGCTCCGACGCCACCCGGGCGGCGATCCTGCGGGCGGCCCGGGAACGGTTCGCGGCGGACGGCTACGAGCGCGCCACCATCCGGGCCATCGCCGCCGACGCCCAGATCGACCCGTCGATGGTCATGCGCTACTACGGCAGCAAGGAAGGGCTCTTCGCGGCGGCGGCAGAGTTCGACCTACGCCTGCCCGACCTGACCTCGGTGCCGCCCGCTCGACTCGGTGAGGTGCTGGTCCGGCACTTCCTGGCCCGCTGGGAGGGTGACGAGACCCTGGTGGCGCTGCTGCGGGCCGCCAGCACCAATCCCGGCGCGGCCGAACGCATGCGCGGCATCTTCGCCGACCAGCTCACCGCCGCCGTGGCCACGTTCGGCGGCGATCCGGCGGTGACCGCCCGACGAGCCGGCCTGGTGGCCAGTCAGGTCCTCGGCCTCGCCTTCACCCGGTACATCGTCCGCCTGCCGCCCATGGTGGACACCACGCCGGAGGAGTTGGTCTCCTGGGTCGCGCCGACCCTCCAGCGCTATCTGACCGGAACGCCACCGAGCTGACCCAACCTTTTGCCACCTCCCGTGCGTCTGCCAGGTGACGCGTACACCGCGACGGCCGGGAGGGGGGCGGATGGCGCCGACGAGGGACGACGGACGCGACGGCTACCTCACCTTCGTGGAGAACCACCAGCACCGGCTGCTCCGCGCGGCCTACCTGATCTGCGGCAACCGGCACCAGGCCGAAGACCTCCTCCAGGACGCACTGCTGAAGCTGGCGCTGCGCTGGTCCTCGGTCCGCGACGGCGACCCCGCCGCGTACGTGCGGGCCATCCTCTACCGGGACTCGGTGTCGTGGTGGCGTCGCCGACGGCGGGAATGGCTCAGCGCCGCACCGCCGGATCAGGTGGCCCACGACCGGGACGGCGCGCTACGGCTGACGATGCACGACGCGCTGGGCCTCCTGCCACCACGGCAGCGGGCCGTACTGGTGTTGCGCTACTACGAGGACCTGACCGAGGTCGCCACCGCCGAGGCGCTCGGGGTGACCGTCGGCACCGTGAAGAGCCAGTGTCACGCCGCGCTGCGCCGACTCCGCGAGGTCGCCCCGGACCTCGCCCGCGATGCCCGACCGCGCCGAGGCTCGGCCGATCTGGCCGGCGGCCTGGAGGTGAACCCGTGAACGAGCAGGAACTGCGCCGACTGCTGACCGTCAGCGTCGAGGACGTGCTGCCCAGCCAGCCGGCCGCCGCAGGGTGGGAGCGGGCTCGGCGGACCCGGCGTACCCGGCGGGCCGTCGGAGTGGTCGCCCTGGCCGTGGTGCTGGTCGGTGGCGGCACGGTGGCGGCGCTGCGACCGCCCGCCGATCCGGCGCCGGTCCCTCCGGTCGGCCCCACGGTGACCCCGACCGTCGACCCCACCCACGCGGGTCCGGTGCAGAAACCGCCCGCCGAGCTGACCTACCCGCCCGATCCGTTGGCCCGGCTCGGTGACCCGGCGACCGTGCCGCTCTCCGAACGACCGGTCCAGCGGGCACTGGCGCTGTTCCAGCCGGTGGACGAGGAGTATCACGCGGACGGCCCGGTCCGGGTGCTCGGCAACGACGGCGTGGTGCGCAGCCTCGACGTGGTGACGTTGGCACCGAGCCGGGACGCGAGCGGCAACGAGGCGCCCGCCCTGAAGCCGGGGGTGCTGTCGCCGGACGGCCGGTCGGCCGCGTTCGCGCAGACCAAAGAGCTGATCATGATCGACCTCACCACGGCGGCCGTCCGCCGGATACCGCTCGACGGCTACCTGGAGCTGGTGGTGTGGGCGCACGACCGGGTGCTGGTCGGGGGCGACGACCGGACGTACGCGGTGGACCGGACCACCGGGGCGGCCAGCACGATCGACGTGTCGACCTGGGAGTTGATCGCGCCCGACCCGGCCGCCGGCCGCGAGGCCCCGTTGGTCGACGTGTACGGCGAGAGGACCAGCCTGAAGCTCCGCAGCAGGACCGCCCGGGAGGGTGAACTCCGCTCCGAACAGCCGGTCACCGGCTCGGCGCTGCCGTCGCCCTACCAGGTCAACGAGTTCTACGGCCGGGGCTGGCTGCACGGCGAGCGACTGGCCCGGGCAGCCTGGATCACCAGCAACGAGATCGACGGTGCCGAGGGGGCAGCCGTGCTGGACGCGCGGACCGGCGCCGTGCTCCACGTGCTCGACCTGGGCCGGGAGCGCGCCAAGGGCTGCTGCGAGGTCCTGGGCTGGGACAACAAGGGTGCGGTGCTACTCCGACTGGAACCGGCCGCCCTGGCGCGCTGGCACCCGGAGACCGGCGAGATCACCGGTATCGTCCGCGACCTGCGCGGCGTGATCGCACTCGCGGGCTGAGACACCGTCCCCGCGCGACGTTCACTGTCACGCGGGGACGGTCGTGCCGGTCAGGCGGCCAGGCCGCCGGGCTGGTCGCCCTTGACGACTGGTGCCCGGACCAGGTTGCCCCACTCGGTCCACGAGCCGTCGTAGTTGCGCACCTGCGGGTAGCCCAGCAGGTGCCGCAGCACGAACCAGGTGTGGCTGGACCGCTCGCCGATCCGGCAGTACGCGATCACGTCGTCGTCGGGGCTCAGCCCGAGCTGGTCGGCGTAGATCGCCTTCAGCTCGTCGGCGGACTTGAACGTGCCGTCCTCGTTGGCGGCGGACTTCCACGGCTTGCTGACCGCGCCCGGGATGTGCCCGCCGCGCAGCGCACCCTCCTGCGGGTAGTTCGGCATGTGCAGCGTCTCGCCCGTGTACTCACTTGGCGACCGGACGTCGACAAGTGGCCGGCCCGAGGCGACGTGCGCCATGACCTGCTCACGGAAGGCCCGCAGCGGCGCGTCGTCACGGAGCGGCACCGGGTAGTCGGCGCGCGGACGAGCCGGCTTGTCGCGGGTCAGCTCGCGTCCCTCGGCGATCCACTTCTGCCGGCCGCCGTCGAGCAGCCGCACATCGGCGTGGCCGAAGAGCGAGAAGACCCAGAGGGCGTACGCCGCCCACCAGTTGAAGTTGTCGCCGTAGAAGACGACCGTGTCGCCCCGGCCGATGCCCTTCGCGGCACACAGCTCGGCGAAGCTCTTCGCGTCCAGGTAGTCCCGGGTCACCTGATCGTTCAGCTCCAGGTGCCAGTCGACCTTGACGGCGCCGGGAATGTGACCGGATTCGTAGAGCAGCACGTCCTCGTCGGACTCGACGACGACGAGACCCTCGTCGCCCAGATGCTCGGCCAGCCACTCGGTGGTGACAAGCCGCTGCGGGTCGGCGTACGACTGGAGGCGGGGATCGGGATCGTTCGGCACAGACATGATCCCCAAGGTACGCCGGATCGCCCTCGACGACCGCTGTAACGGGACCGGCCCACCACCCGCACGGGATGGTGGGCCGGCCGGCCGGCGCTCTACTGGTCGCCGGCCTGCGCCAAGTTGCTCGGCGGCTGGTTGCCGACGAAGAAGATGAAGGACGCCGAAGTCGACTGGATGCCGTTCCGGTCGATGCTCCAGACGGAGAGCATGGTCAGACCGGCCTTGGTCGGCGTCCAGGTCACCGACGCGGTGCCGTCGGCCGCCGCGGCCACGGTGCTGGTCGCCGTGTTGAAGCTGTAGCGGTAGCTGACCACGTCGGGCTGGCGTGGGGTGAAGGTGAAGACACCGGGCACGCCCGGCCCCCCGCTGGTGCCACCCTGCCGGTAGACCGTCGCGGTGATCTTCGGGGTGGTGGACAGCACGAAGGTGCTCGTCGTGGTGGCGGTCACACCGTCGGCGGTCACACTGGTCACGGAGAGCGTCCGGTTGCCGCCCCGGGTCGCGGTGACGGTCAGCGCGGCGGTGCCGTCGGCCGCCGCCTCCACCGTCTGCTCGGGGTCGCCGTCCAGCTGGAACCGGTAGCGGACCACCCCTGCCATCTGCGGCTGCACGGTGAACGTGGTCGGCACGCCGATCTCGGTGAGTCTGCCGGTGACGATCGGCGCGACGTCGCTGGCCCGGAACTCGTACCGCGCCTCGGGCGACCTGTTCCCGGCCGCGTCCAGGCTCCACACCACGAGGGTTCTGGGTCCCGCCGTCGGGCGGAGCGTGACCGTGGCCGATCCGCCGGGTTGGTCCGCCGGCACCGTGTGGACACCATCGCCGCCGAGCAGCTCGTACCGGAAGCCGACCGCGTCCGGGGTCGCCGCCGCGTCGAAGGTGAACTGACCCGGCAGCGCCGGGTGCCAGCCCTCGACGGGGAAGTCGGTTGAGGTGACGACCGGCGCGACCTCCGGACCCTGGAAGTCGGTCCGGAGGTAGCAGAGGCCACTCCACTCGCCGGTCGCCTGGCTGTCCGTCGCCCGGACCTGCCACGCGTACACCCGGTCGTGGGTGAGCGTTTCCCGTTCGAAGAGGGCGCTCTCCCGATCGCCCTCCCGGCCGTTGAATCCGAACCGCTCGACGCGAGCCGCCGGCTCGTCCACCGGCCAGAGCGCGAAGGTCGCGGTCAACCGGTCGGTGCCACCGTTCACGTCGACGTCCGGGTCGTGCAGGATGGCGGAGAGCACCAGGTCGTCGTTCTGCCACAACTGGTACGGCTCGGCCGTCGTACACGGCTCGCCGGAGGTTTGCAGCTCGGTCGGCACACCCGGCGGCTGGTTGTCGCCGACGGAGAGCGCGTACCGGACGTCGTTCGCTGCGGCCGGCGCGGCCGTGAGCGTGAGCGTCCCGGCGGCGACCGCCACGGAGAGCCCCGTGGCCAGCAGTGCCCGGACCGGTCTTGCGGATGTCGTCGTGCCAGGTATGAGGGTCATCCCTCATCCACCTTTCCCCGATGTCCCCGCCTTCCGATCAGCGGGGGCAGCGGATGCTATCGAGGACGGCGGACATCGGGCGACCCCGATTCGATCGACCAATCCACAGTGGAGGCGGATCGACCTGTTCAGGCGCGGCGGTGGACGATCCGACCGGCGACCACGGTCACCAGGCAGGTGCCGTCGACGCCGTGCACCGCGAGGTCGGCCCGCCCGTCCGCGCGCAGCGTCGGCGCCACGGCGGTGGGCAGCACCAGCAGGTCGCTCCGCTCGGCGGCGGCGCGCAGCGCCGGGTCGGCCAGGTGTTCGGCCAGCACCGCCGTCACCCCGGTACGCAGCAGCGCGTGCACCCGCTCGCGCGGGGTCGGCGCGGGCGGCAGCGGTCGGTCGTGCAGCAGACCCGGCCCCAGCGTGCCGGGCCAGCGGCGAACCCGGGCACCGGCGTACGCGGAACTCAGCTCGACCAGCGGACCGACGGCCTCGACCCGGTCGCCACTGACCAGCACGGCGTGCTCCGGCACCGGCTCGCCGTCCCGGTCGCGGCGCAGCAGTGCCGCGGTGTGCAGGGTGAGCACGCTCAGTCGACGAGCGGGCCGAGTTGCGGGCGCTTCGCCGTCACCGTGTCGCCGGACGACCGACCGGTCAGCCGCCGCTTCACCCAGGGGGCGAGGTGCTGGCCGGCCCACCGCAGGTCGGCGGCGCGGGCGGCCAGCCACGGCGAGGGCGCCGGGTGCGGCGGGACCATCAACCACTCCTCGTCGCAACCAACCCCGAGGGCGTTCAACACCTGCCCGGCGACCCGGCGGTGGCCGGCCGGGGAGAGGTGCAAACGGTCGGTGCTCCAGAGCATCGGGTTGAGGAACGTGTCGTCGGCGTACAGGTCGACCATAATGGCGCCGTGCCGCTCGGCGGTCTCACCGACCGCCTGGTTGAGCAACTGCACCCGGGGGGCGACGAGGCGTTGGCCGGGCAGTCGGGCCATCACGTCCGCGAACCGGAAGAGGAGCACGTCCGCGCCGCCCGAGCGCAGTTGCCGGACCACCTCGTCGAAGCGGGCGACAAGCGTGTCCGGGTCGAAGGTGCGACGCAGCACGTCGTTACCGCCGGCCGCGAAGCTGATCAGATCCGGCTTCATCGCCACGGCGGAGGGCACCTGCTCGGCGACCACGCTGGGGAAGAGCCGGCCCCGGATGGCCAGGTTGGCGTACCGGAAGTCGGGCCCCGCGTCGGCGGCGAGCCGGGTCGCCACCAGGTCCGCCCAGCCCCGGTAGGTGCCGTCCGGGTACGCGTCGTCCATACCCTCGGTGAAGCTGTCCCCGACCGCGACAAAACTGCGCCAGCGCACCCGCGCCTCCCTCACGCCACCCGTTGCCTGCGGCGACCAGTCTGTCACCGCAGGAACGCGCGGTACCGCCCCGAATCCACGACGTGTCGGAGGTCATGGCGCACACGACGGGCGGGACCGGCCACCCCCGTGAGTGGCCGGTCCCTCGTACCCGGTGACGCTGCACCGCTGGCTCAGCCCAGCAGGCCGCCCCACGGCTGGCCGGCGGGTACCGACGCGGTGGCCAGCACCCGGCCGTTGGCCGCATACCGGACCAACCGGTAGGCCGGCGCGCCGTCGGCCGGGGTCGCCGCGTTGACCTGCACCACCAGACCGCCGTCGGCCAGGACGACCCCGTCGATGGCTTGGCCGTGCCCGGTCGGCTGCTTCCACGCCGGGTCCAACGGCGCCAACTCGGTGACGGCCCCGCTGGCGGCGTCGAGCCGGTAGTTGCGGAACCGCTCGCTGCACCCACATCCACCGGGGCTGAGCGTGTGGGCGCTGATCACCAGCGTCCGGCCGTTGCCGGAGATCGCAGCCACCCCACCGATGGCGAGGCCGGCGGGGATGCGCGGGGTGATCGAGCGGGTGCTGCCACGCTCGTTGCGGATGCTCAGCGCCCGATTGGTGAACTGGGCGATCCATCCACCGGACGCCGTCGGGCACTTCGCCTGGTGGGTGGCGAGCACCTTCCGGCCCGTCCCATCGGCGTTGATCGCGATGACAGTCCAATCCTCCACCCGGCCCAGGCCGTACAGCACCCGCCCGGAGTCGAGCCAGCTCGGCTCGCAGGTCAGCTGGCCCTGGGTCGGGATGACGTGCCGCTTCGTGCCGTCGAACCCGCTGATCACCAGGCGACGGGCGGACCCTTCCACCCAGGCCGCCCGTCGGCCGTCCGGCGAGACGGCGAGCGGGCCGCCGAGCGTGCCGTTCTCGGGACGGCCCGAACGCACCACCTGCCACGTCCCAGCAGGGGTACGCCGCCAGATCCGGGCTGGGTCGTTCTGCTTCTGGCCGTGCTCCTCTTCGGTGTACCAGGTGAGCTGCGGCCACTGCGTCGAGCCCACGGCCGGGCGGGCCGGCGCAACAGCCGGCGCCGCCGGAGCCGCATCCGGCACGGAGCCGCCCGTGCCGGCGGCCGAGGTGTCGCCGGCTGCGGGAGTGGCGGTGGCGGTTTCGGCCGGAGCGGGCGCGGCCTTCGGGTCGGCGGTGCCGCAGGCAGCGGCACCGAACGTCAGGAGCAGCAGGGCGGCCGTACCGGCGAGCGCGCCGGAACGGCGGGCCGAGGCGGAACGGGTGGTGTGGGTGAACGGGCCGAGGTTCATCGTATTCATCCTTTGTGGAGGCTTACCGTGCCTGACACCACCCAAGACGAGCCCCTGGCCGTGGCGAGTTGCCGCCGCAGAGCGCAACTACCGGACAGTCGGATCCGCTCACACCGGCAACCTTTTCCGCAGCTCACCGACGGTGATCAACACCGGCCCGCCAGCGGTACGCAGACGCAGGAAGGGCGGGCCACCCGAGGGTGGCCCGCCCATCTCGCGCTGATCGTCAGTCGACGACGGCCAGGATCTGCATATCCTTCAGACTCACCGGCTCGGCGGTCTCAGAGATCTTCTTCCCGTCCTCGTCGACCAACAGCACCGCGTACCCGTTGCCGGCCTTGACCCGCACGACCATCGACCCGTCCGACTGGAAGTAGACCTGCTGCACGGCGCGCCCGCCCACTGGCAAGGTGACCTGCTTGCCACTGCGGGTGTCCAGTACCGCGTTGACCCGCAGTTCACGAGCGATGTCGCCGGACTCCTCGCCGGGCTTCCTCCGCAGCAGAGCGATCCGAGAGCCGTCCGAGGACAGGCTGGCGATGTCGTGGGTGAGCCAACTGTTCATGGAGAAGCCGGGAACAACCCGCTTCTTCGTGCCGTCAGTGGCATAGAGGGTGACCCCGATGTCGACGGCTACGGCGATGGTTCGACCGTCCGCCGACCAGAGGGCGTGGCAGCCATCGACTTGACCGGGCCACCAGGTGACGGTCCGCTTGTCGCTGCGGGTGTCCAGCACCCCGCGCCGAACGGGCCCACCTGTCGCCGGGGCGGCCTCCACGAACAGCAGGTGCCGCCCATCCGGCGACCAGACCGGGGAACAGCTGCTCGCCACGTCCGAGCGCATCTCCTGCCTGTCGGAGCCGTCGGCGTCGGCGACGACGAGGGTGCTTTCGTTGCTGTCGTCACTCTCCACCCAGGCCACTCGGCGCCCGTCCGGCGAGATGCTCGCGTTGCTCGCTGCCGGGCCTGCGGGCAGAGCCAGCAGTCGCACCGGACTGTCGCCAGGTCGCCAGGACCGCAGGTTCGCCGTCTCCGCCTCGACAACCGTGGCGGGGCCGTAGAAGAGCTTGCCGAACTGCACGGACGGGGTGTTGCTGCCCGTCCCGCCGCTGGGCGGGGTGCCGGCCGGGTCGCCGGCGCTGGTGGAGGGCGTCGGGGTGGGCGACGAACTCGGCGACGGCGACGCGGTGACCGACGGGGTGTCGGCGGGCAGCGGGTTCGGGGACTGGTCCGGTCGGATGGCGAAGGCGGTGCCCGCCGCCGCGGCGATCAGCACCAGCGCGGCGGCCGACGTGGCCACCGCCCGTTGGATACCGAGCCGGCGGGACGTACGCAGCGTGCGGTCCCGCAGGTCGACCGAGGTGACCTCGTCGGCCAGGGCGGTCAGGTCGAGCCGGAGGCGCTGGTCGTTCATCGGGTGCTCCCTTCCAGGACGTACAGCTCGGCGAGTTCGGGCGCGACGGCGCGCAGCCTGGCCAGTGACTTGGCCGTCTGGCTCTTCACGGTGCCGACCGTGACGCCGAGCAGGTCCGCCGCCTCCGCCTCGGTGCGGTCCTCGAAGAACCGCAGCACCAGCACGGCCCGTTGCTTCGGGGAGAGCTTCGCCAGTGCCGCCCGTAGGGTGAGCCGCAGACTGGTCTGGTGGGCGTGGTCCGGGGCCGAGTCGCCTCCGCGTGGCTCGGGCAGGTCGCCCGGCATCGACTCGGGTACCCGGCGCCGTCGCCACCAGGACACCTGTAGGTGGTACATGATCTTGCGGGTGTACGCCTCGGCGTTGCCGCTGTGGTGCAGGCGGTTCCAGGAGCGGTGGGTCCGGGCCAGGGCCGACTGGACGAGGTCCTCGGCCAGGTGCTGGTCGCCGGTGAGCAGGTAGGCCGAGCGCAGCAGCGCTGGCGTGCGGGTACGAACGAACGAGTCGAACTCACTCAGCAGAGGGTCCACACGGGCCGATCCTTGGGGTCAGGGTGCGGTGGGCTTGGTGTCATTGCAGACGTCGGCAACGGTGCCGATGGTTGCCGGCGGCGGTTGCCGCGCGGATCGAAATGGATCGCTCATCCTGTCGCACCGGTCGTAGGCTGCTCGGATGCTGCTACGCATGTCGACCCTGTTGCTGCGGACCCTGCGCGAGGATCCGGCCGACGCGGAGGTGCCGAGCCACCGGCTGCTGCTGCGCGCCGGCTACATCCGTCGTGCCGCACCGGGCGGCTACACCTGGCTGCCGCTGGGCAAGCTGGTGCTGGATCGGATCACCGAGGTGGTGCGGGGCGAACTGCTCGCGATCGGTGACCAGGAGGTGCACTTCCCGGCGCTGCTGCCCGCCGAGCCGTACCGGACGAGCGGCCGGTGGACGGAGTACGGCGACGACATCTTCACCCTCGCCGACCGGCGCGGCGCCGAGCACCTGTTGGCGCCCACTCACGAGGAGATGGCGGCGCTGCTGGTCAAGGACCTGTTCACCTCGTACCGGGACTTCCCGGTGACGCTGTTCCAGGTGCAGACGAAGTTCCGCGACGAGGCGCGCCCGCGTGCCGGGTTGCTGCGCGGCCGGGAGTTCCTGATGAAGGACGCGTACTCCTTCGACCTGGACGAGGCGGGGCTGCGGGACGCGTACGGGCGGCATCGCGCCGCGTACCGGCGGATCTTCGACCGGTTGGGGTTGGACTACACGGTGGTGCAGGCGATGTCCGGCGCGATGGGGGGTTCCGCGTCGGAGGAGTTCCTGGCGGCGACGCCGGTCGGCGAGGACACCTTCGTGGGCTGCACCTCCTGCGACTACGCGGCCAACACCGAGGCGGTGGCCACCCGTGCGCCCAGCGCGGTTGACCCGAGCACGCGGCCGGCCGTCGAGGTGCACGACACTCCGGAGACCCCGACGATCGCGAGCCTGGTGGAGTTGGCCAACGCGCGCCGGTTGGGCGGTCGGGACGACTGGACCGAGGCCGACACCCTGAAGAACGTCGTCTTGTCCGTTCGTCAGCCGGGCGCAGACCGGGCCGAGCCCTTGGTCGTCGGTCTGCCCGGTGACCGGGAGGTCGACCTGAAGCGGGTCGCTGCCGCACTGCACCCCGCGCAGGTGTCCGTCTTCGAGGAGTGGGCCGAGCATCCGGAGTTGGTTCGCGGCTACCTCGGGCCGCAACTGCTCGACAAGTTGGGCATCCGTTACCTGGTCGATCCTCGGGTGGTGGCCGGGTCGGCCTGGCTGACCGGGGCGAACGAGCCGGGCCGACACGCGACCGACGTGGTGTGCGGCCGGGACTTCACTCCCGACGGCACCATCGAGGCGTCCGACGTCCGCGCCGGTGACCCGTGTCCGGACTGCGAGGCGGGCGAGCTGACCATTCGGCGGGGCATCGAGATCGGCCACATCTTCCAGCTCGGCCGCCGATTCACCGACGCCTTCGCGGTCGACGTGCTCGGGCCAGCCGGCAAGCCGATCCGGCCGACCATGGGCTGCTACGGGATCGGGGTTTCCCGGGCGGTGGCGGCGGTCGCCGAGCAGCACCACGACGACCGGGGGTTGGTCTGGCCGGCGGCGGTCGCGCCGTGTGACGTACACCTGGTGGTCGCGGGCAAGGGCCCGCAGCTCGATGCGGCGCTGGAGCTCGGCGGACGCCTCGCCGCCGCCGGCCTGCGGGTGCTGGTCGACGACCGCACGCACGTCTCGGCCGGGGTCAAGTTCACCGACGCCGAGCTGATCGGCATCCCCCGGGCCGTCGTGGTCGGCCGCCGGCTCTCCGACGGGTACGTCGAACTGCGCGAGCGGGCCGGTGACGGGCGCACCGAGCTGCCGTTGGACGGTCTGGTGGATCGACTCGTCCACGAGGTGGCCGAGGAACGTGCGAGCCTGGTGTAGCTGCGGCGTCACGGGGTAGTGCAGTCGGATCGGGTGGATACGTCTTCGGAGGCTCTCATGACCGGTTACCGGGTCAGTGACGTGATGACCAAGCAGGTCGTTTACCTGCCGGCCGAGACCACCCTGGACGAGGCGGCCAGGGTGATGAAGGAGGCCGACATCGGTGATGTGGTGGTCACCGACGGCGCCAGCCTCGCCGGCATGCTCACCGACCGCGACATCGTGGTGCGGGCCGTGGCGGAGAACAGCTCCCCTGCGGCCACCACCATCGGCTCGATCGTGACCCGTGAGGTCGTCATGATCGAACAGCACTGCACGGCAGGTGAGGCGGCGGCGCTCATGCGGGATCGGGGCATCCGACGCGTGCTGGTCTGTGACAGTGATCGCAAGCTGGTGGGGATCGTCTCCCTCGGTGACCTGGCAATGCAGCTCGACCCCACCAGCGCGCTCAGCGAGATCAGCGAGCAGTCGCCCACGGTGTGACCGAGGCTCTCCCACGACGGCGGTAGCCTCGACGCATGGCTGACATGCCGGCCCGACTGGCCGAGATCGTCGACGAGTTCGCCGCCGCGCCGCGCGACCTGGTGTTGGAGATGCTCCTGGAGTACGCGGACGTCATCCCGGCGCTGCCGGAGGGCGCCGCGGAGCGCGAGGGCATGGAGCAGGTGCCCGAGTGTCAGACGGCGTTCTTCCTGCGCGCCCGGGTGACGCCGGAGGGCACCGTGGAGACGCTCTTCGACTGCCCACCGGAGGCGCCCACCACCCGGGCGTTCGCTGGGATCCTCGCCGAAGGGCTGGCGGGGGCGAGCGCCGAGCAGGTGCTGGCCGTGCCGGACGACCTCTACCAGCGGATGGGGCTGGCGCAGGCGATCAGCCCACTGCGGATCCGCGGGGGGACGGCGATCCTGGGCCGGCTCAAGCGGCAGATCCGGGAACAACTCGCCTGACCACGAGGTTGCCACCGATCATGGAGATCGAGATCTACGCGGACGTCATCTGCCCGTGGTGCTACATCGGCAAGCGCCGCCTGGATGAGGCCCTCGCCAGCTACGAGGGCGAGGTGACGGTCCGCTACCGACCGTTCCAGCTCGACCCGTCGCCGGTGCCGCAGCCCCTTCCACTGGTGGAGGCGCTGGCCGGCAAGTTCGGCGGCCCGGAGCGCGCCCGACAGATGGTCGACCACGTGACCCAGGTCGCGGCGGCGGACGGGCTGCGGCTCGACTACGACCGCGCGGTGATCGCCAACACCTTCGAGGCGCACCGGCTGGTCTCCTGGGCGACCGACCAGGGCAGGGCGGCCGACATGGTGGAGGCGCTCTACCAGGCGCACTTCAACCACGGGGTCGACGTCGGGTCGCGAGAGGCGCTGGCCTCCCTGGCCGGCGAGATCGGCCTGGACGCGGCCGACGCGCGCAGGTTCCTCGACTCCGACGAGCGCGTCGCCGACGTCGCCGCCGACCTGGCCGCCGCCCGGGATCTGGGCATCACCAGCGTGCCGACCTTCGTGCTGGCCGGAAAGTACGCGGTCTCCGGCGCGCAGGAGGTGCAGACGTTGCTCGCCGCGCTGGCCGAGGTCGAGCAGCGCGAGTCCGCCGCCCACTCACACTGAGTGACCAATGACCGGTAGCGGGCATCGATGATCACGATGTTTCACGTGCAACGACATCGATGCCGATGGCTGGTCAGGCCGGCCTGGCCAGCCCTTCCACCACCTGCGCTCCCGGCAGCGCGCCCAACGCCGGCCCCGGCAGCGCGATCTTGCTGCGCCGTACGCCGGACCCGATGATCACGTGCGGTGTGGCGATGACCCGCGCGTCGACCAGGATCGGCCACTGCGCCGGCAAGCCGATCGGGGTGATGCCGCCGTACTCCATGCCGGTCAACTCGACCGCGTCGGCCATCGGAGCGAAGCTCGCCTTGCGGACGTCCAGCGCCCGGCGAGCCACCCCGTTCACGTCGGCCCGCGTCGTGGCCAGGACGATGCAGGCCGCGTAGCGGACCACGCCCTCGCGTTTGCCCGCCACCACGACGCAGTTGGCCGACACGTCCAGCCCCACCTCGTACGCGGCGCAGAAGGCCGCCGTGTCGGCGAGGTCGGCGTCGATCGGCGCGACCAGCACGTCGTTGACGTCCACCGGCGCCTCGACCGGCCACTGCGCGATGGCCTCCGCGACCGGCGGGGCGAGCAGATCCAGGCGGGCGCGGGCCGGTTCGGTCTTCAGCGTTCCCATCACGGGTGCGATCCTCGCATCCGCGGCGCTGAACCGCCCGGCGGCTCCCCGGCCGCCCGGCGACGCCACCGGCCCGGGCCGGATCGATCCGGCGCTCAACTGCCGGCGAGGAAAGCGTTGTCGCGCATGAAGGAGCGGTCGCGGGCAGCCGCCAACTCCTCCTCGCGCTGGGCCTTGGCCCGTTGCAGCTCCAGATCCTCGAACGCGTGCCGGACACCCAGCCGGATCACGCCGTAGAGGAAGACGAAGCCGAAGACGTAGAGGATCACCGTGGTGACGACAGCGAACATGGCGTCACGGTAAGACGAACGTGAACCGTTGTTGCTCTCATTTCCGCCCGGTTCCCCCGTACGTGTCGGCCAGGTGGTCGGCCCACGGGAGGCGGCCGAATCCACGGATCACCCGGCCGGCCGCACGCCCCCGCCCACCACGACCCGGCCGGCCAGCAGCGCCCCGAGCAGCGCCAACCCCGCGGTCACCACCAGCGTCGTCGTGTAGCTGGCCGGGCCTGGCGCACTTCCCGCCGCCAACACGGCCCCGGTCAGCGCGAGCACGGTCGCCGCGAAGAGAGAGTCGCTCAGTTGCAGTGACGAGCTGTTGCGGCCCTGCTCACCAGGCGCGGACAACTCCAGGGTGAGCACCGACAACGACGGATAGAGCAGCCCCATGCCCAGACCCGCGACCGCCCAGCCGAGCACGGCGACGGCCACCGGCAGCTCGGGCCGGACGGCCAGCGCGACCGTCGCGGTGCCGACGGTGATGCAGATCGGCCCGGCGCGCGGCAGGCTGGCGCGCGACGCCGGCACCGGGATCCGGCCCTGCAACCAGGAACCCGCCGACCACGCCAGCGCGCCGACGGTGAGAACCAGCCCGGCCGCGGTCGGCGAGAGACCCCGTTCCCGGGAGAGCATCAACGGGATGACCACCTCGGCACCGACGAACGCCGCCGACGCCAGGCCACGCAGCCCCACGACGGTGGGCAACCCTCGCGCGGCCCGGAGAAACCCGGCCGGCAGCAGGCGCGGCGCACAGACCAACAGGCCGACCACGGCGAACGCCACCAGCACCAGGGCGGTGGCGCCGCGCTGCTGTCCCCCGATGTGCAGCAGTGCGGCACTCACCGCGGCCCCGCAAGCCCAACCGATCCGCGCGGCCGCACCCGCCGGCGGGCTCGTTGCCGCACTCTGGGCCAGCGACCGCAGGCCGGGATGGATCAGCAGCACCGCCGGCACGGCCACCGCCGGCACCGCCAGGAACACCCACCGCCAGTGCACGTGCTGCACGATCAGGCCGGCGACCGCCGGCCCGACCAGCGACGGTACGACCCACGCCGCCGCGAACGCCGCGAAGATCCGCCGGTGCAGTTCCTGCGGGTACGCGTGCCCGACGATCACGTAGAGCGCCACCGAGAGCAGCCCGGAACCGAAACCCTGCACGACCCGCCCGACGACCAGGGCGCTCATCACGGGGGCGGTCCCGGCGATCAGCAACCCGACCACGAACCACCCAACGCCGTGCCACATCGGCCCCCGTGGACCCCGGGCGTCGCACCAGATGCCCGAGACCACCATGGCCAGCACACCGGTGGCGAACGGGCCACCGAACGCGATTCCGTACAGCGCCAACCCGTCCAGGCTGCGCGCGACGGTCGGCATCGCCGTACCGACCGCCAACGCCTCGAACGCGAGGAGTGAGATCAACGCGACGCTGCCCACCGTCATCGCGCGCAGCCGGGGTGCGAAGAGTCCGGGTGCGGCGGGTGCGGCGGTGACAACTGTGCTCGGCATCGACCGAGCATGCGACCTCAACCCTGATTCAGGTCAACCGTCAGGTGAGCCGGCTCTCATCAGGCGTCCTGCAGCGCCTGTCCGACACCGCGCACCAGTCCGGAAAAATGTTGGTCTGCCAGCAGGTGACCAGCGGTGATCACCACGGCGATCGGCCACTCGATGACCTGTAGCGCGGCGAGCACCCCCAGCCCGGCGTAGTAGGCGACCTTGTCCGGGGGCGGCACCGCCACCTCACCCAGCATCGGCAGTTGAACCCGCCGGCTGTACATCTTGACGTTCTCCCGTGAACCGTTGAGATGTCGCGTCAGCGTGCTCATGCCGGCCTCCCCATGTCCGGTGATGGTCGTCGGTTTCCACGGCCCACCCCGTCCATGCGCCAGCGACGGCGGAAAATTCCGCCGCTCACGGGGCATAACGGATGGCAGGTCGGGAAGCCAGGCCGCCGGACGTGAGTGCGGTGGGAGGACGACATGGCCAAGGTCAGGACCAGCGGCAACAGGGGCCCGTCCAGCCGTACGCCTCGATGACGGCGGCGGGTCGCGCTGCCGGCCGCATCCTGCCGTCCTTCGGCGTACCGCACCTGATCGGCGAGGCGTCCCGGACGGTCAGCTCGGCCGCGACCCGGCTGGCCCGGACGGCCGGGCTGACGCGGCGTCGGGTCTGGTCCCGGCCGGGCCGCCACCACATCGAGGTGCACGGTGTCTGCCAGGACGGCGGAAACCGGCTGGCCCGTCAGGTGGAGGGCGCGCTGGAGCGGATGCCCGGGGTTGCCTGGGCCCGGGTCAACGCACCCTCCGGCCGGGTGGTGGTCGCCGTCCAGACCCCCGAGCCGACGATGCGCGACCTGATCGCCACGATCGAACGGGTCGAGCGGACCTGTGACCACGAACCCGACCCGGAGATCCCACCGCCGCACCCACCGGAGGAAGGGCCGCGCACCCCGCGCACCCTCGGCGCACTCGCCTCGGACGCGCTGGGTCTGACGCTCTCGGCGGCCACCCGGATCCTCCCGTTCGCGCCGCTGCCCGGCGAGGTGGCCGGCCTGCTCTCCGCAGTGGATCTTCAGCCGAAGGTGCACGAGTTCATCGGCAAGCGGCTGCGCTCCGACCCGCGCGCCGACCTCCTCTTTCCACTGGCCGAGGCCGTGGTGCAGGGCCTGACCGGCCGCTGGACGGGGATCGTCCTGGACGGTGCGCAGCGGGTGGTGCAGTGGGGCGAGGCGCGGGCCCAACTCTCCGCCTGGGAGCGGGCCGAGCCACGACTGACCGGCGACGCCGAACGCGCCACCGCCCGCTGGCCGGTGATCGACCGCCCACGGCCGAAGCCGGACGGCCCGGTCGAGCGGTACGTCAACCGCATGCTCGCCGCGGGCACGGCCGCCGGCGCGGCGGCGGCGCCGTTCGCCGGGCCGAAGCGGGCCATCGCGCTGGGCCTGTCCGCGCTACCCAAGGCGCCCGGCAGTGGCCGCGAGGGGTACGCGGCTCAGCTCGGCCGGATGCTGGCCCGACGCGGCGTGATCGCCATGGACCGGAGTGTGCTGCGGGAACTGGACCGGATCGACACGCTCGTGCTCGACGCCGCGGTGCTCGGCTCGGACCGGGGCGTACTGGCCGATTTGGCGCCGGCGTCCGACGCGGACGTCGACCAGGTGGCCGAGCGGGCCTTCGCGTTGTTCGACCCGGACGACCCGGCCGCTTCCCGTGCGGCGGACGGCTGGCGGCTCGCGCCGCTGGACCGGATGCCCGCGAGCGATCCGGACGACATCCCGGACGCGGCCCGGCTGCGCTCCGCCGGAGGCCAACTCCTCGGCCTCGCCCACGGCGACCGGCTCGCCGCCCTGTTGCGGGTCGAACCGGAACCGGCGCCGGGCGTCGACGGCCTGCCCGCCGCCGCCCGACACGCCGGCCTACGGCTGGTCGTCGCCGGAGGTGACGAGCAGCGGTACGGCTTCGCCGACGCGATGCTGCCCGGCGGGGACCAGTTGGCCGAGTCGGTACGCACGTTGCAGCGCGACGGCGCGGTGGTGATGCTGGTTTCCGCGGACCGGAAGGCGCTCGGCGCGTCCGACTGCGGTCTCGGGTTCGCCGCGCCGGAGGAGCTGCCGCCGTGGGGCGCGCACCTGCTGGTCGGCGCCGACCTGCGGGTGGTGACGCTGGTGATCGAGGCGACCGGGGTGGCCCGGCGCACGGCTCAGCAGAACATCCGGCTGGCCATGGCCGGCACCGGTCTCGGGGCGCTGGGGGCGTTCACGGCCCCGCCGCCCCAACTGCCACACCGGGCGCTGGTGGCGGTCAACGGCGCGGCCGGGTTGGCCTTCGCCAACGGGGTCTGGCAGGCCCGCCGGTTGCACGACCAGTCGGACACCCCGGCGCCGGTGGCAACCGCCTGGCACCTCATGCCCGTCGGTACCGTGCTCGACCACCTACGCTCCACCCCGGACGGGCTGGCCAGCGCCGAAGCGCAGCGCCGACGCCACGGCTCCGGTGACAACGGCGGCGCCGCACCTGGAGGTGGTGGACTGCTGCGCGCCTTCGTGGACGAGTTGTCCAACCCGCTCACTCCGGTGCTGGTCGCCGGGGCGGTGCTCTCCGCGTCGTTCGGCTCGCTTGTCGACGCCGCGCTGGTGGGCAGCGTGGTCGGTGGGTCCGCCCTGATCGGGGCGGTGCACGAGCGCAACACGGAGCGGTCGCTGGCGGCGCTGCTGTCGCGGTCGGCAGTGACCGCACGGGTCCGTCGGGACGGCGCCGAGCAGCTTCTCGCCGCCGAAGACCTGGTCCTCGGGGACGTCATCACCCTCGAACCGGGCGACTCGGTGCCCGCCGACTGCCGGGTGCTCGAGTCGGTGGGCCTGGAGGCCGACGAGTCGTCGCTGACCGGCGAGTCGCTGCCGGTCGCCAAGTCCAACCGACCGGTGGTCGCCGCCGCCATCGCCGACCGCCACTCGATGCTCTACGACGGCACCACCGTCGCCGCCGGGCACGGCACCGCCGTGGTGGTGGCGACCGGCAACGACACCGAAGCCGGGCGCAGCCTGGCGTTGGTACGGCAGGCACCCCCGACCAGTGGGGTGGAGGCTCGGCTCGGCTCGTTGACCAGCGCCGCCATCCCGGTGGCGGCCGGTTCCGCGGTGGCGGTGGCCGGCGCGGGTCTGCTTCGGGGCGTACCCCTGGCCGAAACGGCGGCGACCGCCGCGAACCTCGCCGTGGCGTCGGTGCCGGAAGGGCTGCCGTTCCTGGTCAGTGCGGCGCAGCTGGCCGCCGCCCGGCGGCTGGCCGAGCACGGCGCGTTGGTGCGTAACCCGCGCACCATCGAGGCGCTGGGCCGGGTGGACGTGCTCTGCTTCGACAAGACCGGCACCCTCACCGAGGGCAAGCTGCTGCTCGCCGGGGTCGGCGACGGCGTCGGTGACCGGTACGCGCCGGTGGACCGGTTGGACGACCGACTCCGGATGACGCTGGCCGCGGCGCTGCGGGCCACCCCCGCCGCGAAGAATCCGGAGGAGTTGGCGTTGCAGACCGACCGGGCGGTCCGGCGGGGTGCCGGTGAGGCCGGGGTGGTGGAGCAGACCGGTGCGGCCGGGTGGCGGGCCGCCGGGGGGCTGCCGTTCGAGCCGTCCCGCGGCTACCACGCGAGCATCGGGCAGACCGATGGTCAGCTGTTGTTGAGCGTCAAGGGCGCGCCGGAAACGGTGCTGCCGCGCTGTTCGTCCCGGCGCACCGACGGTCGTCAGGAGCCGCTGGACGACGCCGGCCGTGCCGAGCTGGAGCGGATGCTCGCCGATCGGGCCGGGGCCGGAAACCGGATCCTGGCCGTCGCGGAGTGCCCGGTGAACGACCCGAAGGTGACGGACGGGGACGTTCGAGGGCTGACCTTCGTGGGTTTCCTGGCCCTCGCCGACGGTGTCCGGGAGAGCGCCGCCCCGGCGGTACGCCGGATCCGGCAGGCCGGTGTGCACACCATCATGATCACCGGTGATCACCCGGCCACCGCCGAGGCGATCGCCGCCACCATCAGCGAGCACGACGAGCAGCGGGTGGTCACCGCCGGCGAACTCGACCAACTGGACGACGACGCGCTCGCCGAGCGGTTGGCCAACACCGACGTGGTGGCCCGCTGCACTCCGGCCCACAAGGTGCGGATCATCCAGGCGTTGCAGAAGTGCGGCCGGACCGTGGCGATGACCGGCGACGGTGCCAACGACGCGCCGGCGATCCGGCTGGCCGACGTCGGCATCGCCCTCGGCCAACGGGGCACCCCGGCCGCCCGCGCGGCAGCCGACCTGGTGGTCACCGACGACCGGCTGGAAACCATCATCGCGACCCTGATCGAAGGACGGGCGATGTGGTCGTCGGTGCGGCACGCGCTCAGCATCCTGGTTGGCGGCAACCTCGGCGAGATCGCGTTCAGTGTGCTCACCGCCGCGGCGACCGGCCGCTCCGCGCTCACCGGACGACAACTGCTGCTGGTCAACCTGCTCACCGACCTCGCACCGGCGCTCGCCATCGCGGTCCGGCCACCCGCGTCGGACCGCACCGACGCGCTGCTCCGGGAGGGCCCCGACACAGCGCTCGGTGAGAGCCTCACCAGGGAGATCGGGCTGCGGGCGGCAGCCACCACGCTGGGCGCGACCGCGGGCTGGACGTTGGCCCGCTACACCGGACGCCGTCAGCGGGCCGGCACCGTCGCCCTGGTCTCCCTGGTCGGCACCCAACTCGGGCAGACCATCCTGGCCGGCGGCACCAGCCCGGCCGTGCTGGCCTCCACGGCGGCGTCCCTGGGCGTGCTGGTCGTGGTGGTGCAGACGCCGGGGGTGAGCCAGTTCTTCGGCTGCACCCCGCTCGGGCCGGTGGGCTGGACCATCGGGGCCGGGTCGGCGCTCGGCGCGACCTTCGCCAACGGCGCGCTCACGAAGCTGGTGGAACGTCTCCCGGCAGCCCGCCCCAACCGGACCGGATCCGGTGCCGGGCCTGCGGCGGACGGTGGTTCCGCCGACTGACCGGCGGCGCGCGGTGCCGGGTGGAAGCCGATTTCTCGGTGCTGGTGGTCCGCGCCCCACCAGCACCGAGGCGGCTTCATGCGGCGGCGATCACGCCCGTGGCCCGTAGGTCAGGCGGCGCAGGACGATCTCGGCGGGGCCGGGCCGCTTGCGCTTGTCGAGCTGACGCGCGATCAGGACGGTGGCGAGCCAGACGGCCACCGCGATGATCAGACCGGTCACCGTGGGGCTGCCGAACCGGTCGCCGAGAGCGAGCGTGTAGGGCGCCAAGAGGACGAGCCAGGCCACGGACTGGAACAAATATCCCGACAGGGAACGCTGGCCCAGGGCTGCGAGAGCGCCGACGACCGGGCCGGATCGGGTGACTCGCATGGCGATCAGGCCGAAGACGGCCACGTAACCCGGTCCGGCGAACATGCCGCTGGCCCCGTGGAGCAGCAGCATCAGACCGGCCGCCGACTCGTCGACGTGCAGCCATCCGGCACTGACCAGGGCGGCCGGGAGGCCGCCGGCGACTGCGCTGCCGAGGCCGAGGACGGCGGTCCAGGTGAGCAGGGTCCGGTGCCGGGCCGGCTCTTCGAGGACGCGGCGGCGAGCGGCCCACATGCCCAGCCAGGCGATCATGATGAAGGGCAGGACGGTCAGCGTGTGCACCGGCCATTCGCCGAGGCGGTCCAGCACGGACGCGACGTAGTCGGTCGCGGCGAGGGAGTCGACGTGGCCCGACGGCAGCGGCGCCGACCCGCTCGACCCGCCGAGGATGCCGCTCACCACCATGACGCCGATGACCAGCAGTTCGACCGCCGCGAGCGCCCAGAGCACCAGCACGACGCGGTGGAACCGGTCGCCGCGGCGCAGCAGCAACAGGGTCATCGCGATCCCGACGATCCCGTACGCGCCGAGGAAGTCGCCGTAGTACAGCAACGCGGCGTGCGCGAAGCCGAACACGAATAGCCAGAGGTTACGACGCAACAGCACGGAGCGGACCTGCTTCGCCGTGGCACCGGAGGCGTCCTGACGGCGGGCGAGTTGGACGAGGCCGTAGCCGAACATCACCGCGAAGACCGGATAGCCGCGGGCGTGGACGAGTTCGAAGAGCAGGAAGTTGAGGCCTCGGTCGACGCCTTCCGGCGTGGCGTCGAGACCGGGCTCGCCGGCGAAGACCACTCCGGCGACGTTGGCCAGCGCGATGATCAGCAGCATCGCTCCTCGGGCCAGGTCCGGCGCGAGGGCACGCTCGGCGCGCAGCACCGGCCCTCTCGATGTCCGCGGTGCGGTGTCAACGCTCATGGTCGTCTCCCCGTGACTCGACATTAGTTTCAGAGAGAAAGTATCACTCGTACACTAATCCTGTCTGTCATGATGTTGACGTAACCTTCCGGGCGAACGTGGGAGCCCATGACCAGCGACGATTTCGTTCCGGCGCCACTGCGCCGGCTGTGGGGCATGTCAGAGTCGTCGCGCCTCGGACGGCCCGCGTCCCTCGACGTCAACGTGGTGGTCGCCGCGGCGGTGGAGATCGCCGACCGCGACGGGCTCGACGGCGTGACGCTTCCCAAGGTCGCCAAGAGCCTCGGCTTCACGAGCATGTCGCTCTATCGGCACGTCGGCTCCAAGGACGAACTGCTCACCCTCATGGCCGACGCCGCACTGGGCCCACCGCCGGACATCGCCGCCGCCGACTGGCGGGAAGGGCTGCGCCGTTGGGCCTTCGCGCACCGGGCGGTGCTTCAGCGTCGGCCGTGGTTGACGCGCGTGCCCGCCGCCGGACCGCCCTCCGGTCCGCACCAGATCGCCTGGATGGAGGCCGCGCTGGCGGTCATGTCCGGCACCCCCCTGGACTGGGCGCACAAGATCGGTGCGATGTCACTGATCAGCGGCTACGTGGTCCAGTCGGTACGGCAGTACGGCGAACTCGCCGAGGGCAGGGCCGCCGGCCAGGGTCAGGCCGACGCCGAACGCGACTACGGCCGGGCGCTTGCGCGACTCGTCGACCCCGACCGCTTCCCCGAGACAGCCCGGCTGTTCTCCTCGACGCTGTTCGAGGCGCCACCATCCGACACCCCCGACGCGGCGATCGCCGACGCGGACTTCTCCCTCGGGCTGGAGCTGATCCTCGACGGCGTCGCCGTCCGGATCGCGCGCTCCGACCCCTGAACCCACCCGCGTGCTCTGGCCGGTTCATGAGCGGCTTCAGCGGCTGAGCCGCATGCCGACGGCTCACCGGGGTACCGAAGCCGGAGGAGGTGGCCACGATGGCGGAGCAACCGCAGGTGACGTTCATCGGTACCGCGACGACGGTGCTGCGGATCGGCGGCTTCACCCTGTTGACCGACCCGAACTTCCTTCACCGGGGTCAGCGGGCGTACCTGGGCAAGGGGTTGTGGTCGCGCCGGCGCACGGACCCGGCGTTGCGGATCGCCCAACTCCCAGAACTGGACGCGGTGGTCCTCTCCCACCTGCACGGCGACCACTTCGACCGGGTGGCCCGTCGGGATCTGGACCGCGAGCTGCCCATCGTCACCACCCCCGCGGCGGAACGAAAGCTGCGCCGCTGGGGCTTCCGGGCCGCCCAGGGCCTGCCGACGTGGTCGTCCCGGGAGCTGCACCGCGACGGTACGACCCTGCGCCTGACCTCGATGCCCGGGCAGCACGGCCCAGGTGCGCTTGACCGGCTGATGCCCGACGTGATGGGCACGATGATCGACGTGGAGCGTTCCGGGCGGCGGGAGTTCCGGCTCTACGTCACCGGCGACACCCTCAACCGGCCGCTACTCAGCGCCATCCCCGAACGCTTTCCGGACATCGACGCGATGCTGATCCACCTCGGCGGCACGAAGGTCGCCGGGATCCTGCTCACCATGGACGCCCGCCAGGGTGCGGACCTGGTGGAGCTGGTCCGTCCGCAGCTGACCGTGCCGATCCACTACGACGACTACCCGGTGTTCCGCTCCCCGCTGGCGCACTTCGTCGACGAGGCCCGCCGCCGTGGCTGGGCTAAGCAGGTGCGCACCATCGCCCGCGGTGAGACCGTCCCGCTCACACACGCCTGACCGCACTGCCGGTCGCCGGCCTACGCGAATCGCCGCCGCCCGGCGAACCGGCGGCGGCGATCATTGACAGGCGCTATGGTCAGCTGCGCTCGGAAATGGCCTCGATGAGGTCGCCGACGGGGCGCTCCGGCAGGGATCGGGCCACATCGGCCACCGCCACGATGCCCACCAGCTCGTGGCCATCGATCACCGGCAGTCGGCGTACCTTGTGCTGCCCCATGGTGCGCAGGATCTCGGCCGCGTCGTCGTCCGCGCCGATGGTCACCGCCTCGCCCTGGGCCAGCTCACCGGCCGTCACGTTGGCCGGGTCGCGACCCTCGGCCAGCACCTTCACCACGATGTCGCGGTCGGTCAGCATGCCCTTGAGTCGGTTGTCGTCGCCGCAGATCGGCAGAGCGCCGACCCCCAGCTCGGCCATCCGCTTCGCGGCCGACTTCAAGTCGTCCTGCTCGCGGACACAGGTCACGTCGTTCGTCATGATCTCGCGTGCCGTAGGCATTGGTCTGACACCTCACTTCCGGGGGGTTGTTGCCGTTTCTCCTACCCCGGTCGGTCACCGCCATGCCGCCTGCTTCGCTGTTACCGCTCGTCGGCGTGGAAAGGATCCCGGGCCGGGCCCTGCTCGGCCCAGCAGTGGCCGCCCCTGAACTCCACACCAGGGATGTCGTCGACGAGCCGGCTGATGTCCGCGACACTGGCCAGCGAGGCGGTGAGATCGGCCCCCAGCTCCTCGGCGGCTGTGTCGACGTCGTCGTCCTCAGTGGACCAGTCGATGTCGGCGGCGCGCAGATCGGCAACCGCGTGGCCGGTCACGGCAGAGGGATCAGTGACGATCACGTCGATCCGGCAGTAGATGTGCATGGTGATCGCCGGTGACTGTTCGCTCATCCATGGATGATGGCAGCTGGCAAAAGGTGCTGGTGGAGCCCAGGGGACTCGAACCCCTAACCCCTGCCTTGCAAAGGCAGTGCTCTGCCAGTTGAGCTAGGGCCCCGTGAGTGGCCGCGGCGACGATTCCTCGTCGCTGAGCCGAACGATCAGCGCAGGTCGGGCGCGGTGGTCGCCTCGTGCCACAGGGCACGCTCGTCGTTCGATGCCTTGATCTTGTTGAACACGACGGCGGCCACACCGACGACGCCAGCCAGAATCAGCAGCTTCTTGAACATGGGGCAACCCCTCAAGCTCGACTACCGTCGGACGACATGCGGTGGGGCTAGATGGAATCGAACCATCGACCTCAGAGTTATCAGCTCTGCGCTCTAACCGACTGAGCTATAGCCCCGCGTTGCGACGAGCAAGATTAACCCATCCGCTCTGCCGGCCCCAAATCGGGGTCCGCGCCTGCGAGCCGGGCCCGTCGCCGCCTGCAAAACCTACCCGAGTACGGGACGCCGGAGCGACCGCTTTCCGCGGTGCCCCGGCGTCCCGGTCACTCAGTCCCGCTCGGCGAGAGTCAGCTCGATCCCGCCGACCAGGTCGGCGCAGACGTTGTAGACGAACGCGCCCAGCGTGGCCAGCGCGGTGAACAGCACCACGTTGACCAGCCCGATCAGCGCCGAGCTGAGAATCACGCCCTTGGCGGTGATCTGGAAGCCGCTGGTGCTCTGCCCGCCGCCGGCGTTGACCAGATCGCTCAGGCTTCCGTTGACGCTCTCGAAGACACCCATCGCGTCCAGCGCCAGGTAGAGCACCGAGGTGGCGACCACCACGACGATGAAGAGCACCACCGACACGGCGAATGCGAACTTCATCACGGACCACGGGTCGATCCGCTTCAGGTTCAGCCGGGCCCGGCGCGGCCCGCGGGAGGCGGCCGAGCTGACCGACGTACGCGCCGCGCGCACCGCGTCACCGACGCGGGCGGCCCCGACGGCGGACGCGTTGCCAATCCCCGGTGGCAGGCCACCGCCGCTGGCCGGGCGGCCGGCAACGCCGGGACGCGCGGTATCCGGCTGCGGTTGGGTCATCCCGGGTGTGATCCGCGGCTGGGTGCCGGTGGACCCGGTTGACGCCGCCTGACCGGGCCGGACGCCGATCGGCTGGGTGGTCGTCGGACGGGCCGAGGGTGCCGCCGCCGGACCCGGAGGATTGGCGGCGGCCGACGTCGGTGCCTCGGCGCTGGGCGCCTCGGTCTTCTCGCCCGACCCGCCATCCTCGCCCGGCTGCTCCGGCGGGGGTGTCATACCTGGAGCCCTGGTGAACTTCGGGGCAGGCGCGTCGGCGGGGACCGTCGCCCGGCCCACGGCCGCGCGGCCGGTCGCTGGTGTGCCGCCCTTGGCGGCCTCCTCGTCGACCGGTTTGGCCGAGGTCCCCGTGTTCCCCGACTTCGCCTGTGTCTCCGTCATTCAACTAGTCCTGTTCGTCAGGCTCGTCGGCATTGCGAGCAATCGCCACGATAGTCACGCCGTCCGGGAGGTCCATCAGCTTGACCCCCATTGTGTTCCGGTCACGCGTACGGCGTACAGGCTTCACCGGAGTCCGAATGACACCACCATTGCTGGTGATCGCGAACAGCTCGTCGTCCGGATCGATCACCACCGCGCCAACCAGACCACCGCGCCGTTCGGTGATCTTCGCGGTCAACACGCCCTTACCTCCCCGGCCCTGCACCGGGTATTCCTCAATCGGGGTGCGCTTCGCATATCCCCCGTTCGTGGCCACCAGAACGTCCAAACCTTCCCGCACGACTTCCATGGCGAGCAGGACGTCGTCGTCCGTGAAGCGCATGCCGATCACACCCGAGGTGGCCCGGCCCATCGGCCGCAACGCCTCGTCCGAGGCGTTGAACCGGATCGCCTGCGCCTTCTTCGAGACCAGCAGCAGGTCGTTCTCCGGCGCAACCAGCGCAGCACCGACCAGCTCGTCCTCATCGCGCAGGTTGATCGCGATGATGCCGCCGGAACGGTTGGAGTCGAACTCCTCGAGCCGCGTCTTCTTCACCAGGCCGTTCTTCGTGGCCAGTACCAGATAGGGGGCTACCTGGTAGTTCGGGATCTCAATGATCTGCGCTATCTGCTCGTCGGGTAGGAAGGCGAGCAGATTGGCCACGTGTTGGCCCTTGGCTACCCTACTGGCCTCCGGCAACTCGTACGCCTTGGCCCGGTAGACACGGCCCTTGTTCGTGAAGAACAAGATCCAGTCGTGGGTCGAGCAGACGAAGAAGTGGCTGACGATGTCGTCCTGCCGCAGCGTGGCACCGCTGACGCCCTTACCGCCGCGCCGCTGCGAGCGGTACAGGTCAACCTTGGTCCGCTTGGCGTACCCGGTGCGGGTGATCGTGACGACCACGTCCTCGCGGGCGATGAGGTCCTCCATCGAGACCTCGCCGTCGAACGGGATGATCTGCGTCCGGCGGTCGTCGCCCCACTTGGCGACGATCTCGCCCAGCTCCTCCGAGACGATCTTCCGCTGCCGCTCCGGCTTGGCGAGGATGTCCTTGAGGTCGGCGATCTCGATCTCGAGCTTGGCCAGGTCGTCCACGATCCGCTGCCGCTCCAGGGCGGCGAGCCGGCGCAGCTGCATGTCCAGGATCGCGGTCGCCTGGATCTCGTCGATCTCCAGCAGCCGGATCAGGCCCTGCCGCGCGTCGTCCACGGTCGGCGAGCGCCGGATCAGGGCGATCACCTCGTCCAGCGCGTCCAGCGCCTTGCCCAGGCCGCGCAGGATGTGCGCCCGCTCCTCGGCCTTGCGCAGCCGGAACGCGGTCCGCCGCCGGATCACGTCGATCTGGTGCTCGACGTAGTAGCGGATGAACTGCGCCAGGTTGAGCGTGCGCGGCACGCCGTCGACCAGGGCCAGCATGTTGGCGCCGAAGGTCTCCTGGAGCTGGGTGTGCTTGTAGAGGTTGTTCAGCACGACCTTCGCGACCGCGTCGCGCTTGAGCACCAGCACGATCCGCATGCCGGTACGCCCGGAGGACTCGTCGCGGATGTCGGCGATGCCGGCGAGCTTGCCCTCCTTGATCAGCTCGGCGATCCGCTCGGCGAGGTTGTCCGGGTTGACCTGGTAGGGCAGCTCGCTGACGACCAGGCAGGGGCGGCCCCGCTTGTCCTCCTCGACCTCCACCACGGCGCGCATCCGGATCGAGCCGCGACCGGTGCGGTACGCGTCCTGGATGGCGGTGGTGCCGACGATCAGGCCGTGGGTCGGGAAGTCCGGGCCCTTGACGATGCCGAGCAGGGCTTCGAGGGTGGTCTCCTCGTCCTCCTCCGGGTGCTCCAGGCACCACTGCACCGCCGCGCCGATCTCGCGCAGGTTGTGCGGCGGGATCTTGGTGGCCATGCCGACCGCGATGCCCTCGGAGCCGTTCACCAGGAGGTTGGGGATCCGCGACGGCAGGATGGTGGGCTCCTTGGCCCGGCCGTCGTAGTTGTCCTGCAGGTCGACGGTGTCCTCGTCGATGTCCCGCAGCATCTCCATGGCGAGGGGGTCGAGCTTGCACTCGGTGTATCGCATGGCGGCGGCCGGGTCGTTACCCGGCGAGCCGAAGTTGCCGTTGCCGTCGACCAGCGGGTAGCGCAGCGACCAGGGCTGCGCCATCCGGACCAGCGCGTCGTAGATCGCCGAGTCGCCGTGCGGGTGGAACTGACCCATCACGTCACCGACGACGCGGGAGCACTTCACGTAGCCGCGGTCCGGGCGGTAGCCGGAGTCGAACATCGCGTAGAGGATCTTGCGGTGGACCGGCTTGAGGCCGTCCCGGACGTCCGGCAGTGCGCGACCGACGATGACGCTCATCGCGTAGTCGAGGTAGGAGCGCTGCATCTCCACCTCGAGCCCGACCGGTTCGATCCGGTCGTGCGCGACCACCGCGGCGATGGCCTCGGCGGGGACCTCGGGCTCGTTCGGTGTGGACTCGGGAGAATCGGTCACTGTATACCCTTATCAGACTCAGAGTCGTTTTCGTGCTGTGGATAACGGCTGTGGATACCGGCCAAGCTGTGGATAACTCTGTGGACCGCCGGATCGGCCGGACACTGCCCGGCCGATCCACCGCAGTCCGTCAGATATCCAGGAACCGCACGTCCTTGGCGTTGCGCTGGATGAACGACCGGCGCGCCTCGACGTCCTCACCCATCAGCACACTGAACAACTCGTCGGCGGTCGCCGCGTCGTCGAGAGTGACCTGACGCAGGGTACGCGTCGCCGGGTTCATCGTGGTTTCCCACAGCTCGGGATAGTTCATCTCGCCGAGGCCCTTGAAGCGCTGGATGTCGTCCGGCTTGGCGTTCGGCTTCTTCTGCTGGCGCAGCGCGATCAGGCCGTCCCGCTCGCGGTCGGAGTACGCGTACTGGGCGTCGTCGCCCTTCTTGTTCCACTTGATCTTGTAGAGCGGCGGGGCGGCCAGGTAGACGTGCCCCATCTCGACAAGCGGACGCATGAAGCGGAACAGCAGGGTGAGCAGCAGCGTCTGGATGTGCTGGCCGTCGACGTCCGCGTCGGCCATCAGCACCACCTTGTGGTACCGCAGCTTCTCCATGTCGAAGTCGTCGTGGATGCCGGTGCCCAGCGCGGTGATCAGCGCCTGGACCTCGTTGTTCTTCAGCACCCGGTCGATCCGGGCCTTCTCCACGTTGAGGATCTTGCCGCGGATCGGCAGGATCGCCTGGGTCCGTGGGTCGCGGCCCTGCTTGGCCGAGCCGCCGGCCGAGTCACCCTCGACGATGAACACCTCGGACTCGCGGGGGTCGGTCGACTGGCAGTCGGCCAGCTTGCCCGGCATCGAGCCGGACTCCAGCAGCGACTTGCGCCGGGCCAGCTTGCGCGCCTGCTGCGCGGCGATCCGGGCCCGGGCCGCCTGGGAGGCCTTCGTGATGATCATCTTGGCCTCGGCCGGGTTGCGGTCGAACCAGTCGACCAGCCGGTCGTTGCAGACCCGCTGCACAAAGCTCTTCACCGGGGTGTTGCCCAGCTTGGTCTTGGTCTGGCCCTCGAACTGCGGATTGGCCAGCTTGACCGAGATGATCGCCGCGAGGCCTTCGCGGATGTCCTCACCGGAGAGCTTCTCGTCGCCCTTGAGCAGCTTCTTGTCGGTGCCGTACCGGTTGACCACGCTGGTCAGCGCGGACCGGAAGCCCTCCTCGTGGGTGCCGCCCTCGTGGGTGTTGATCGTGTTGGCGAAGGTGTAGACCGACTCGCCGTACGACTCGTTCCACTGCATGGCGATCTCGAGGGACATGCCCTCCTCCTCGGCCTCGAACTCGACCACTGTCTTGTGGATCGGGCTCTTCGAGGCGTTGAGGTGCCGGACGAAGTCCGCGATGCCGCCCTCGTAATAGAAGGTGACCTCGCGCTGCCGGCCGTCCTCCTCCTCGGCCACCCGCTCGTCGAGCAGGTGGATGCGGAGGGCACGGTTGAGGAAGGCCATCTCCTGCAGCCGCCGGTAGATGGTCTGGAAGTCGAAGTCGACGGTCTCGAAGACGTCGGGGTCGGGCCAGAAGGAGACCGCCGAGCCGGTGCGGTCGGTGGTCTCGCCCTTCTCCAGTGAGCCGGGCTTGGAGTTGGTGTAGTGCTGCCGCCACACGGAGCCGGACTTGTGGATCTCGACGAACATCTTGGTGGAGAGCGCGTTGACCACGGAGACACCGACGCCGTGCAGACCGCCGGAGACCGCGTACGCCTTGCCGTCGAACTTGCCACCCGCGTGCAGGATGGTCAGCGCGACCTCGACACCGGGCTTCTTGAGCTTCGGGTGGAGGTCGACCGGGAAACCACGGCCGTTGTCGGTGACCCGGACGCCGCCGTCGGCGAGCAGCACCACGTCGATGGTGTCGCAGTATCCGGCCAGCGCCTCGTCGACCGCGTTGTCGACGACCTCCCACACGAGGTGGTGCAGACCGCGCTCGCCGGTGGACCCGATGTACATACCGGGCCGCTTGCGAACCGCCTCCAGCCCCTCGAGAACGGTGATCGACTCTGCGCCGTACTCCTGCTTGTCCTGCGCTGCCACCCTCGGCCACTTTCTCGCGTCAGCCGCGCCGGTAGGGGCGCGTCGGGCGCGGGTTCGGCGGACAGGACGCGACGTCGGCGCGCGGACCGGTGCCGGAGACCTCCGGACAGCGGGTCGAACGCGCCGGTCGCCGCGGTTGCCCGCGGATCGCGATCGGCTCGACCCGACGTCGAGAATGAATCTGGGGCCACCGGCCCCGTCCCACTCCCGCACCGGGTCTTCGTCTCGCTGTCAATCCTACTGTGCCCGGAGGACAGAACCACCACTCGGCACCCTCAGAGAGGCGGCTGAGAAGTCCATAGCCGGCAGAACCCCGCCGCCCACGACTCCCCCCACACGCCAGGCCCCCATCGCACGCGCCGCCCCGGAACGGGTTGACCCGCGGTCGGGCGGGTCGGGGGTCGCGGCCGAAGCGTCCGTGCCGTACGTTTGCGGCGCCCCGGAACCAGCCTTGATCTTTACCGGTTGGAACCGGGACGATCGACCCGATCGACCCGACACGTGCTCTTTAAGAGGTGACAGATGGGGCTGGACAACGTCGCGGTGCACTGGCCGCGGACCGGCCGCTTCTACGATCCGGTCGCGCCGGCCGAGTTCGTCGACTTCGGCGAGATCGTCGATCTGCCGCGGATCTCCGCGCCGACCGCGGCGCTGGCCGAGCTCATCGCGAAGACCGGCACCATCCGGGCGACCGCGTACACCGAGTTGGTGGATCTGCTGCTCGGCCTCGAAGGTGTGTTGTATGCCACAGACGCCGCCGCCGAGGACGAGGACCCGGTGATCGACCCGGACGGGTGCTCCTGGATCGCGAGCGGCATCGAGCGCTTCGTGGCCGCGCACCGCCCGAACGGCGAAGCGGTCACCTTCGAGTCGGTGAGCACCGTGCTGCGCTCCCTGCTCGGCGACGGTCGGTTGGCCGAGCAGCAGCTGCGCTGGCTGGAGAGCCGGCTGGACGCGCTGCGCGACGAGCGCGGTGACCCGCCGCAGTGGAACTTCACCTGCGCAGAGCTGGGCGTGCTGGCGGCGTTCTACCGGCGCTGCGCCGAGCGCGGGTTCGCCGTCTACGCCGACGCCTGAGTCGCCGCGTCGGTCTCCGCGGCGGCCGGTCGGTTGGCGGCCGAGATCAGTTGCGTGAGCACCGCGTGCAGGTGTTGCAGGTCCTCGACGGGCAGCCCGAGCCGCTGCACGATCGCGGCCGGGATCAGCTCGGCCTGACTCCGCAGCGCGGCACCGCTGGCGGTGAGGGTGACGGCGAGGCTGCGCTCGTCGCTCGGGTCGCGTTCCCGGCGCAGGTAGCCGGCCGCCTCCAGCCGCTTGAGCAGGGGTGACAGCGTGCCCGGGTCGAGCTGGAGCAGGCGACTGAGGTCGCGACCGGACAACGGCGCGTGCTGCCAGAGCGCCAACATCACCAGGTACTGCGGATGGGTCAGCCCCATCGGCTCCAGCAGCGGCCGGTAGACGGCCACCACGCTGCGCGCGGCGACCGAGAGGGCGAAACAGACCTGCTGCTCCAGGGCCAGCGGGTCGACGCCGTCCGGTCGTTCGCTCATCGGTTGCCCTCTCTGCGCACGATGACTATCGTACCGATAATTGGTGCGCCAACCATTGGTACCCCAATGGTCTGCTCGTGCGACGGGCGAGCACCGACGAGGCGACGCGGGAAAGAGGGCGGCAGATGAGCGAGGACGGCGCGGTCACCAGGGCCCCCGGCGAGGGCGGCCGATTGATGCGCTGGGCCTTCCGGCACCTCGCCGGCCCGGCCGAGGGTGTGCAGGGCGCGGTGCAGGGCGGCTCGGCCGAGGCCCGCGAGGCGTGGAAACACGACCTGGCCGAGCGCAAGCGCTTCACCCGGGAGCAGCGGGAGCGCAAGAGGGCAGCCCGCGAGGCGGCCCGGCGCGGTTGAACGGCCGACTCAGCCGTAGGTGTCGCGCGGGCCCCGGCCGCGTACCCGGCGTGGGCCCTTCCCCCAGGAGGGCGCGGCCGGGCCGTGGATGTGCAGCTTGCGCACCACGTTGTGACCGACCTCGCTGGCGATCTGCTTGAGCAACGAGCCGGCGAGCAGCCGCAGCTGGGTGGCCCAGGCGGTCGAACGGGCCTCCACGGTCAGCTCGCCGTTCTCCAACTTCACCGGGCGACTGTTCTGCGCCACCTCTCCGCCGACGACCCGCTCCCAGGCGCCGAACACGGTGGCCTCGGCCGCCGGCTGCTGCCAGCCACGCGCCTTCACCAGCCGGTTCAGCACCGCACTGAGTGGCTGTGGATCACGCGGGTCGGGGCCGGGACCGGAGTAGCCGCGCAACCGCCGCCCCGAGCCGCCGGCAGCGTCGCCACCGCCGGGGGAACGCCGGGCGCGGGCCGCCGCCTGCCGACGGGACAGCGCCGCGTCGAGCACCGCCCGGGCCAGCTCCGGCCCGCTGGCGGCCGCCGCCGGCTCACCGCCCGCCGCTCCCTCCGCCGCCTTCGGGGTACGCGCTGCCGGGCCGTCGCCGGCCGCTGGTCGTTTGGGGCGTGGCTCATCCGACACGGCGTACCGTCCCTTCGCCGACCTGATAGCGGGTGCCACGCAGCGCGGCCGGCACGTCATCGTCCACCGCGCAGGTGACCAGCAGCTGACTCGCCCCGCCCACCAGTTCCGCCAACCGCTCCCGGCGGCCGGTGTCCAACTCCGCGAAGACGTCATCGAGCACCAGCACCGGCTCGATGCCGTCGGCGCGCAACAGGTCGTACCCGGCCAGCCGCAGCGCGAGCGCGAACGACCACGACTCGCCGTGGCTCGCGTACCCCTTGGCAGGTAGCGGACCGAGGCTCAGGGCCAACTCGTCGCGGTGTGGGCCGACCAGTGTGGTGCCCCGCTCGATCTCGGCGGAGCGGGACGCGGCCAGGGCCGCCGTCAGCGCCTCGGCCAGAGCGGCCCGGTCGGTGGTCGGCTCGGCCAGCTCGATCGACGGCCGGTAGGCGATGCTCGCCGCGCCCCGACCGGCGGCCACCGCGTCGTACGCCTTGGCCACGTGCGGGGTGAGCGCGGCCACCAGCTCCAGGCGGCCGGCGAGCAGCTCCGCGCCGTGCTGGGCCAGGTGGGTGTCCCAGACGGCGAGGGTGCCGAGGTCACCACCCCGGGACCCACCGGTCTTGCGGGCCAGGTACGCGGTGCGCAGCAGGGCGTTGCGCTGCTTGACGACCCGCTCGTAGTCGGCCCGCACGCCCGCGTACCGGGGCTGGCGGTTGACCAGCAGGTCGTCCAGGTAGCGGCGGCGCTCGGCCGGGTCGCCCCGGACCAGCTCAAGATCTTCCGGGGCGAACAGCACCAGTCGCAGCGCCCCGAGCACGTCCCGGGCCCGCCGCGCCGGCGAGCGGCCCAGCCGAGCGCGGTTGGCCTTGCCGGGCACGATCTCCAGCTCGACCAGGAGTTCGCGGCCGTCGTGCACCACCGCGCAGCGGATCACCGCCGACGTGGCGCCCATCCGGACCAGCGGGGCGTCGGTGGCGACCCGGTGTGAGTCCAGGGTCGCCACGTAGCCCAGCGCCTCGACGAGATTGGTCTTGCCGACGCCGTTGGCGCCGATCAGGACGTTCGCCCCCGGCTGGAGGTCGACGGCCACCCGCTCGTACGAGCGGAAGTCGACAAGTTCCAGCCGGTGAACGTACACAGGTTGTGGATACCGCTCAGCGCTTGTGGACGGCGTGGCCACCGAACTGCTGACGCAGCGCGGAGACGGCCTTCATGGCGGGCGAGTCGTCCTGCCGCGAGGCGAACCGGGCGAACAGCGAAGCGGTGATGACGTTCAGCGGAACGGCCAGCCGGACCGCCTCGTCGACCGTCCACCGGCCCTCGCCGGTGTCCTCCGTGTAGCCACTCAGGTCGGCCAGCTCCGGGTCCTCGTCGAGCGCCCGGTCCAGCAGGTCAAGCAGCCAGGAACGGACGACGGTGCCCTCGCGCCAGGACTTGATGACGCCCGGCACGTTGGTCACCAGCTCCGAGGCGGCCATCAGCTCGTAGCCCTCGGCGTAGGCGTGCATCAGGCCGTACTCGATGCCGTTGTGCACCATCTTCGAGTAGTGCCCGGCGCCGACCGGCCCGGCGTGCACGAAGCCGAACTCGCCCTCCGGCTTGAGCGCGTTGAAGATCGGCATCAGGCGGTCCACGTGCTCCTGGGCGCCGCCGACCATCAACCCGTAGCCGTTCTGCCGGCCCCAGACGCCGCCGGAGACCCCGACGTCCATGTAACCGATGCCGCGCTGGTTGAGCCGCTCGGCGCGGGGGGCGTCGTCGCTGAAACGCGAGTTGCCGCCGTCGATGATGATGTCGCCCTCGCCGAGCACCTCGGCGAGCTCGTCGATCGTGGCGTCGGTGACACCGGCGGGCACCATGACCCAGACCGCGCGCGGCGACTCAAGCTTCTCCGCCAGGCCGGCGAGGGTCGTGACGTCGCTGATCTGCGCGTTGTGGTCGAAGCCGACCACCTCGTGCCCGGCCGAACGCAACCGCTCCCGCATGTTGCCGCCCATACGGCCGAGTCCTACTAGGCCGAGCTGCATGTGTTTCTACCTCCGTGGATCTGGGTGTTGCTGGGCGCGATCAGCGCGAGACGCGGATCGGCATGATGAGGTACCGGTACCCCGGAATGACCTCGCCATCCTCGCCAGCGGGAGAGATCACCGCGGGCTTGAAGGCGTCGACGAAGGAGAGCACGGCCGTCTGGGCGCCCAGGTTTGCCAGACCGTCGATGAGGTACTGCGGGTTGAAGCCGATGGTCAGCGGGTCACCGGTGAAGGTGGCCTCCATCGCCTCGCTGGCCCGGGCCTCCTCGGAACCGCCGGCCTCGACCACCAGGCCGTCTGCGCTGAAGCTGAGCAGCACCGGCGTCGTCCGTTCGGCGACCAGCGCGACCCGCTTGACCACCTCGATCAGCGTGCTGACCGGCACCCGGGCCGCGGCGTTGTGCGTGGCCGGGAAGAGCGACCGCACCGGCGGGTAGTTGGCGCCGTCGAGCAGCCGGCTGGTGGTGCGTCGGGTGCCACCCGCGAGGCCGACCATGCCCTCGCCCGCGGCGCCCTGGGCGAGGGCGAGGGTGACCTCGCCGCCCAGCGGCCCGAGGGCCTTGGCGGTGTCGTTCAGGGTGCGGGCGGGCACCAGGGCGTTGATGCTCACGTCGGGGTCGTCCGGCCGCCACTGGATCTCGCGCAGCGCCAACCGGTAACGGTCGGTGGCGAGCATCGACAGCGTGTTGCCGGACAGCTCGACGCGGACACCGGTCATCATCGGCAGCGTCTCGTCGCGACCGGCAGCGATCGCCACCTGGGACACCGCGGTGGCGAACGCGGCGGCGTCGACCGTGCCGGCGCTCTGCGGCATCTCGGGCAGCGCGGGGTAATCCTCCACCGGCATGGTGGGCAGGGTGAACCGGGCGCTGCCACAGACCAGCTCCAGGTGCGCGCCGACCGCGGCGATGTCGACCGGCTTGGCCGGCAACGCCTTGGTGATCTCGGCGAGCAGGCGGCCGGAGACGAGCGCGGCGCCGTCGGCGTCGCCCTGCACCTCGACGGTCACCTGGCTGGAGACCTCGTAGTCGAACCCGGAGACCCGCAGGTTGCCGTCGGTGACGCGGAGCATCACCCCGGCGAGCACCGGTACGGATGGCCGGTTGGGCAGGCTCTTCGCGGTCCACGCCACAGCCTCGGCGAGCGCGTCGCGCTCCACTCGGAACTTCATCAATGCCTCCGCGTCGACGTCAGCGACAACTCTCTCATGCCGACCGCTGCCTACCGTCCCGCCCGACCGTGCGGGTACCCATCGCACCTTAGGGCGCGGGGGTATCGGCTGTGCGCCCGACCCCATGGATCGTGTCGATGCTGACCGGCTGATCCGACAGCGTTCGGCCCGATCCACAGAAAGCCCAACGGTGATGATTGGTTTTTGTTCTCTTAGAAGAGATAACTCATCGTCTTCATCGCACCTGTGCAAACTGTGGAAAACCGAGGTCTGCGCAGGTCAGACAGGTTATCCACCGGTGATTTAGCTGTGGAGAACCGGGGGTACAACCGGCTTGTGTGTCCACAGCCCGGCGACGCCGGCCGGTTGTCCACCGTTGTCCACCGGTTGTCCACCGGTAATCCACCGACTTTCTCCCCAAGCCTGTGGATCGCGGGGAAGATCACCATTGCCGTCGTCCCCAGAACCTTCAACAGCCCGTACACAGGTTGATGATGATCGGTGGATAACCCGACCGTCGTCCCCAGGCGTCCACAGCTTCGTACACAGGGTTTCTCCACAGCCTGTGGGTAACTGGCGGAGGACGGACCGTAGTTATCCACCGACGGTGGATAACGAGCTGTGGACAACGAGTGGAAGGCGAGGCGGTCACGGCCTCGATGCTGTGGTCTCCACCATGTCGAGAGTCCAGCTGGCGGACCAAAAACAACGCCCGACCGGAGATCCGGCCGGGCGTGTCCCGGGCTGTGCGCCGCCGTACGGCGGTCGTACGCCTCAGCTGTTCTGCTTGATCCGGTTGGTCAGCTCGGCGATCTGGTTGTACAGCGAGCGGCGCTCCGCCATCTGCTGACGAATCTTGCGGTCGGCGTGCATCACAGTGGTGTGGTCCCGGCCGCCGAACGCCTGCCCGATCCGGGGCAGCGACAGCTCGGTCAACTCCCGACACAGGTACATGGCCACCTGGCGGGCGTTGACCAGCACCCGGGACCTGGACTGGCCGCGCAGGTCCTCCAGGCTCACCCCGAAGTAGTCCGCGGTCGACGCCATGATCTGGTCGGCGTTGATCTCCGGACCGGCGCCGTCGGGCATGAAGTCCCGAAGCACCTCCTCGGCCAGCGACAGCTCGACCGTCGACCGGGTCAGGCTGGCGAAGGCGGTCACCCGGATCAGGGCGCCCTCCAGCTCCCGGATCGAGTTCGACACCCGGGAGGCGATGAACTCCAACACGTCCGGCGGGGCGTACATCCGCTCCTGCGCCGCCTTCTTCTGCAGGATCGCGATCCGGGTCTCCAGATCCGGTGGCTGGATGTCGGCCAGCAGCCCCCACTCGAACCGGGTTCGCATCCGGTCCTCCAGGGTGGCGAGCTGGCGCGGCGACCGGTCCGAGGTGATCACGATCTGCTTGTTGGCGTTGTGCAGCGTGTTGAAGGTGTGGAAGAACTCCTCCTGGGTGCGCTCGCGGTTCTCCAGGAACTGGATGTCGTCGATCAACAGGATGTCAACGTCGCGGTAGCGCCGCTGGAACGCGCTGGTCTTGTCGTCCCGGAGCGAGTTGATGAAGTCGTTGGTGAATTCCTCGGTCGAGACGTACCGGACCGAGCGGGCGTTGCCGAGCGTCGTGGCGTAGTGCCCGATGGCGTGCAACAGGTGCGTCTTGCCCAGCCCGGAGTGCCCGTAGATGAACAGCGGGTTGTACGCCTTGGCCGGCGACTCCGCCACCGCGACGCTCGCCGCGTGGGCGAAGCGGTTGGACGAGCCGATGACGAACGTCTCAAACATGTACTTCGGGTTGAGCCGGTTGCCACCGGTGTCGGCACCGGGCAACCGGCGGTCGTCGCGGCCACCTGTTCGGTGGTCCACCGCGCTGCGACCCGGGCCGCTGTCCGTTCCGCTGTCCCGAGGGAGCGAACGGATCACGTGCTGGTCGCGCGGCGACGCGGAGTCGTCCCGGTAGCGGGGCTCGTAGGGCCGGGTGTCCGGGCCGGGTGGGTCCAGGCGGGCGGCCTGCTCGTCGTAGCCGCGCCGGTCCGGACCCGGTCGAGGCGAGCGCATGGGCTCCGCGAAGGCGGCGCTGAACAACGCCTCCTGCCCGTCCCTGCTGGCGGGGATCAGCCCCGAGCGGTGCCCGTCGACGGGCGGCGCGAGCGGCGGACCCGCCGGTGCGGGCGGCGGACCGGGATCGGTCGCACGCGGCGCGGGCGACTGCTCGGGGATCATCGCGTCGGCCGACGGCCGAGAGCCCTGGTCGTCGTCGAAGGGTGCGACGCCCGGACCGTCGATGTCGAGCGGGCCGGGCTCCGGGGCGCTGCGGTAGACGGTGCCGGCCGGTCGGCCGGAAGCGTCCTCGGCCACCCGGACGGTGACCGCGACCTGGATCGGCCGGCCGAGCCGGCGGGTCAGTGCCTCGGTGATCGCCGGGCGCAGCCGTGACTCGATCACGTCGCGGGTGAACGCGTCCGGAACGGAGAGCAGTGCGGTGTCCTCGACGATCGCTCGCAGCCGGGTCAGTCGGAGATAGGCACGCTGCTGCGCGGAGATGATCTCGTCGGCGAGCTCGTCGGTCGCCGCTAACCACACTGCGGCAAGGTCGGTCGTACCGGCCACCGTCGTGCCACCCCCTCGCTTCTGCTCCCGGCCGCCGCTGTCTGCCAGCCGGCCGTCCCGGGCCCGCCGCGTTCGCGGGTGGAACAACACCCACCCGGACGGTCGACCGGTGGTCATCCACAAGTTATCCACAGCCTGTGTACCGACCGATTGTGGCCGCCGCCGGACGCGGGTGGGACCTGCCCCTGCCTGAACGGGCGCTGAAGCGGGTTCACCGTGCCGAACGATTCACTGCCGTGTCCGGTCTTGCCTGCGCGACGACCGGAGCTTCCGACGCTCACCGCAATCGGGCACGGTAACAGCGTTGTCCCTGCGCCATCAACCGGCGACGCGGCGGCGCCCTTGTCGGCATCAGCGAAAACCGCCCTCCGGCCTCGGGCGCGTCCCGTTGTCCGCTGCTCGGGGTGTTTGACGGTCATTGCCCCCCTGCGTAGGCTGGAACGGCTGCTTTCTCGCCCTCTGCTAGGGTGATGGGTGCTTGCTGTCCGCGGTCGCATCCCCGCACCGCCGAGGTCCCGCTCCGCCGGACAGCACCGATCGTGGGCCACCCTCGAGGTGGCCTGGACCACCACACGACCCCGGCGATCCCTTCGCGCGGGGCGCGTACGAAAACGGAGAGCCTGACGTGAGCAAGCGCACCTACCAGCCGAACAACCGCCGGCGCGCGAAGACCCACGGCTTCCGGCTGCGCATGCGCACCCGTGCCGGCCGTGCCATCCTGTCGAGCCGTCGCGCCAAGGGTCGCACCACCCTGTCGGCCTGAGCCGACCGGGCCGGTCCAGGGGACGTGGGCAGTCGTGCTGGCCGCCGCACAGCGACTGCGGCGCAGCACTGACTTCGCCGCAGCGGTTCGCGGTGGCCGACGCGCCGGACGTGGCGCCGTCGTGGTCCACCTGGCCATGCCGGTGACCGCCGACCCCAGCACACCGACCTCGCCGGAGCCGGTACGGGACAACAGTGCGGAGCAGTCGTCCGTGCCGTCCCGTGCCGGCTTCGTCGTGTCCAAGGCGGTCGGCAACGCGGTGACCCGTAACCGGGTCCGGCGCCGACTGCGGGCACTGGTCCGGGAACGGCTGACCGCCCTGCCCGCCGGCAGCACCCTGGTAGTCCGGGCGCTCCCGGCCGCGGCGCAGGCGTCGTACCCTCGGCTCGCCACCGACCTGGACGCCGCCATCGCGGTCGCCAGATCCCCCCGCGAGCGGCGGTCCCGATGAGCGGCACCGAGCAGAGCAGCCCCCGCCCCTCGACAACCGGTGCCAAGGTGCTGATCGCGCCCATCATCGCGTACCGTCGGTGGATAAGTCCGGCACTGCCGGCTCGCTGTCGGTTCTACCCGTCGTGCAGTGCGTACGCCCAGGAGGCGGTCGTTCGGCACGGCGCGCTCCGGGGAGCCGTGCTGGCGGTCCGGCGGTTGTTGCGCTGCCACCCCTTTCACCCTGGTGGATATGACCCGGTGCCGGAGCCGGGCGGCCGCCGCCGTGCTGATGTGACTGGAGCCCCGAATTGAGTCTGAGTCTCGACTGGATCTACTACGCGATTTCGTGGATCCTGCTGACCTGGCACTCTGCCTGGGACGCCATCGGGGTGCCCGTCGGCGCGGTGATCGGCACCAACTTCGCCTGGATCCTGTCCATCATCTTCCTGGTGGTCACCGTCCGGGTGATCCTGTTCCCGGTCTTCGTCAAGCAGATCAAGTCGCAGCGGGCGATGCAGGCGCTCCAGCCCAAGGTCAAGGAGCTTCAGGAGAAGCACAAGGGTGACCGGGAGACGCTCCAGAAAGAAATGATGGAGCTCTACAAGAAGGAGAAGGCCAACCCGCTGATGGGTTGCCTTCCGATGTTCCTTCAGATCCCGGTCTTCCTGGGCCTCTTCCACGTGCTGCGCCGGCTTGACCCGTTCAAGGGCGAAGACAAGAAGACGATCTACGGCTGGACCGTCGACCAGTTCAACAGTGCCTCGCACGCCAAGCTCTTCACGGCCCCGCTCGCCGGCAAGTTCGGCTCCACCGCCGACGAGCTGGCGCGGCTGAACGCCAACGGCAACACCACGAAGATCATCGCCGGCATCCTGGTCCTGGTCATGATCGCGACCACCTACCTGACCAGCCGTCAGATGATCCTCAAGACCGGCTGGGCCGAGGACCCGCAGCAGCGGATGATCCAGCGACTGATGCTCTACGGCATCCCCGCCTCGCTGCTGATCTCCGGCGCGATCTTCCCGATCGGCGTCATCATCTACTGGGTCACCAACAACCTCTTCACCCTCGGCCAGCAGCAGTGGGTGCTGCGGAAGTTCCCGCCGCCGGTGACCGCCAAGAAGGCCGTCGCTCCCGCCGCCGCCCGCAACCCGGTCCAGCCCGCCAAGTCCGGTGGCCTGTTCGGTCGCGGCAAGACGGCCCCGCCGGCGCCGGTCAAGGCGACCGCCCCCAAGGTGGCCGGGCCGAAGCCGGGCGCCAAGCCGGTGAACAACCCGAAGAAGAGCCGCCCCGCCAAGCGGCAGGGCTGACCTGCGAGGGCCGCCGTCGGATCACCGGCGGCGGCCCGTTCCGCACCGCGCAGCCGCCGTACGGCCGGCGCCGGGTGGAACCGACCGCGCACCGCGCGGCCACGGGCGACACTGCCCGTACAGACGTGCCCGTGGGCACCGGCGACCTCCCGCCGGCCCCGGGAAACCAGTCGGACCCGACGGTCCGGCCGAGCGAGTACGGAGATGAGACCGTGACCGAGACCAGCATCCCCCGCGCCGAGCAGTCCCTGGACGAGGAGGAGACCGCCACGCTCGCGGTGGACGGCGACGACACCGAAGCCGATGACACCGAGGCGGACGACGACACCGACACCGCCGCTGGCACCCGGGTGAAGAAGGCTGTGGGCGAGGGCGACCTGTTCCGGCAGAGCGAGATCGCCGCCGACTACGTCGAGGGCCTGCTCGACATCCTCGACTACGACGGCGACATCGACGAGTTGGTCGCCGCCGGCCGTCCGATGGTCGAGGTGGTCGGCGAGCGGCTGCAGAATCTGGTCGGTCAGCGCGGGGCCACCCTGGAGGCGCTCCAGGAGCTGACCCGCCTTGCCGTCTTCCGGCAGACCGGTACGCCGAGCCGTCTGCTCCTCGACGTCGGTGGCTACCGCGCGAACCGCCGCAAGGAACTCGCCGCGGTCGCCAAGAACGCCGTCGAGAAGGTCAAGGAGTACGGCGAGCCGGTCCGCCTGGAGGCGATGTCCGCGTTCGAGCGCAAGTGCGTGCACGACGTCGTCAACGCCATGTCCGGCGTGGCGAGCGAGTCCGAGGGTGTGGAGCCGAACCGGCGCATCGTCGTACGGCCGGCGGACTGACCGGGTGACCCACGACGACATCACGGCCGACGCCGTGTCCGGCCCGGGCGGCACGCCGCCCGGGCCGTCCGCTGTCCGCCCCGCCACCGCCGACGCCGAACCGACCGGGCGAGAGACCGCCCCGTCACCGGCCGACGCGGCGCTGCCGCCCGAGCTGGCTCCGGCCGCGCTGACGCTCTTCGGCGACCGTCTCGACCTGGCCGCCGCGTACGCCGAACTGCTGGCCACCGACGGGGTGATCCGCGGCCTGATCGGCCCCCGGGAGGCCCCCCGCATCTGGGACCGGCACCTGCTCAACTGCGCAGCGGTCGCCGAGCGGATCCCGTCCGGCGCGACGGTGCTCGACGTGGGATCCGGCGCCGGCCTGCCGGGTCTCGTCCTGGCCATCGCCCGCCCCGACCTCACGGTCACCCTGATCGAGCCACTCGCCCGACGGACCTCGTTCCTGATCGAGGTCGTCGAGCGACTCGGCCTGGCCAAGTCGGTACGGGTGTTCCGCGGCCGGGCCGACGAGGCCGCCAGCGGTTCGAGCGGCCGGGATCCGATCAGTGGAGACGTGGTGACCGCGCGCGCGGTCGCGCCCCTGGATCGGCTCGCGGGCTGGAGCCTTCCCCTGGCGGTTCGCGGTGGTCGGCTGCTGGCGCTCAAGGGCTCGTCCGCCGCGGCCGAGATCGAGGAGCACGCCGAGGTGGTGGCGCGACTCGGCGGCGGGGAGCCGACCGTGCAGCTCTGCGGCGTCGGGGTGATCGATCCGCCCACCACGGTCGTGGAGATCGTCCGCGAGCGGATGGTGGGCCCTGCCCGCCCGGCGGCCAAGAAACGCGCCCGGGGTGGACGCGCCCGTCGAGGGTGACACTTCGCGCCATCGGGCTTCCGGCCGGTGGGTTGCCTCGTTGTACCGGTACGGATGGACGAGGGGATGAGAACCCGACGTGGACCGGCCGCGCCCGTCCGCCGTAGGCTGACCGCGCGTCGATAGTGTGGAGCGGGTGACGGACGTCGCGGGTCTCCGACCGCTCCCGTGGGCCGTACGCTCCGGGATGCGGGCGTGGATGCGGCCAAGTTGACCGGGGCGCGGACCGACCATCCGAAGCGGGCAGGGATGACAGGTGCATGACGACGGCAGGTACGACGATCCACGCGTGACCGGGTCGACCAGCGATCCCGTTTCACGTGAAACCGACTACCCGAGCTGGTCGCCCGGCGCGACCGGGTCACCGACCCGACCTACCGACAGCGATCCGCCAGCAGCGCTCGACCCCCCGTCGGGCTCGGTGCGGCCAGAGGGCTCGGCCATTCCGGACCCGGCGAGTGTTCGCCGGACGCCGGAGGCGTCGGGCCGACCGGTAAACGCCGCCGAGGTGCGGTCGACCTCGGGTCGCCGCAACACCGCCGCGGCGGTTCGCTTCGAGGCGGCCGTCCCGCACCAACCCACCGCGGCCGTCGTTCGGGACGCCGCGCCGGTGGTCGCCGACGCACCGGTCGCTTCGACCGAGTCGTTGGCTGCCGTGGCGGCCGACCCCACGTACGTTTCACGTGAAACCCCGACGCGCGAAGAGGATGACCCACCGTTGGCTATGGAGGCGATGCGCGCCGTGCAGATCCTGAATCCCAGTGGCGAGGTGACCATGCCTCGGCCGGACCGGACCCGGGTCATGTGCGTCGCCAACCAGAAGGGCGGCGTGGGTAAGACCACCACCACCGTCAACCTTGCGGTGGCGCTCGCCCTGCACGGCAACCGGGTGCTCGTGGTCGACCTCGACCCGCAGGGCAACGCCTCGACCGGGCTCAACGTCCCACACCACACCGGAATCCCCGACGTGTACGACTGCCTGATCAACAGCGTGCCGCTGGCCGAGGTGGCACAGGCGGTCGAGGGCATCCCCAACCTCTGGTGCGTACCCGCGACCATCGACCTGGCCGGCGCGGAGATCGAGCTGGTGTCGGTGGTGGCACGGGAGTCGCGCCTGGACCGGGCGATCGCCGCGTACCCGGGCGAGTTCGACTACGTCTTCATCGACTGCCCGCCCTCGCTCGGTCTGCTCACGGTCAACGCTCTGGTTGCCGCGCAGGAGGTGCTGATCCCGATCCAGTGCGAGTACTACGCGCTGGAAGGGCTCAACCAGCTGATCAACAACATCAACCTGGTACGCCAGCACCTCAACCCGAAGCTCGATGTCTCCACCATCCTGCTGACCATGTACGACCGTCGCACCCGGTTGGCCGACGCCGTCGAGCAGGACGTCCGGAACCACTTCGGCGACAAGGTTCTCCAGGCGGTCATCCCCCGCAACGTCCGGGTCTCCGAGGCGCCGAGCTACGGCCAGTCGGTGATGACCTACGATCCCGGTTCGCGGGGCGCCACGAGTTACTTCGAGGCCGCCCAGGAAATCGCCGAGCGGGGCGTCAAGGAGCCGGTGGGCCGGAATGCGTAGTGCGGACGAGTCGCTGGGAGGCGTGGCATGAAGAACCGTCCTCGGGGCGGCCTGGGTAGGGGCCTGGGGGCGCTGATCCCGACCGGGCCGGCGCCGGGTGCCGCTGGCACCGCGACGGCCGAGCCGGAGAACGAGTACATGGAAGAGGCGGGCAGCCTCGCCGTCGCCACGGTGCCTGCCGGGGCGCCGGCCCACGAGCCGGAGCCGGTGCTCAGCCCGGTGCCCGGTGCTCGATTCGCCGAGATCCCGGTCGACGCGATCATGCCCAACCCGAAGCAGCCCCGTCAGGTCTTCGACGAGGAGGCACTGGAGGAGCTGAAGACCTCGATCCAGGAGGTCGGCTTCCTCCAGCCCATCGTCGTTCGGCAGCTCGACGACGAGAAGTACGAACTGGTGATGGGCGAGCGGCGCTGGCGGGCCGCCCAGGCGGTGGGGCGGGAGAGCATCCCGGCGATCGTCCGGGACACCCGGGACGACGCCATGCTCCGCGACGCCCTGCTGGAGAACATCCACCGGGCCAACCTGAACCCGCTGGAAGAGGCCGCCGCCTACCAGCAACTGCTGGAGGAGTTCGGGGCCACCCACGAGGAGTTGGCCCGCCGGATCGGCCGGAGTCGCCCGCAGATCTCCAACACCATCCGACTGCTGAACCTGCCCGCACAGGTGCAGCGGCGAGTCGCCGCCGGCATCCTGTCCGCGGGGCACGCCCGCGCTCTGCTGAGCCTCGACGAGGCGGAGGCACAGGAACAGCTGGCCCTGCGGATCGTGGCCGAGGGCCTGTCGGTTCGGGCGACCGAGGAGATCGTGGCCCTGGCACTGAACGACGGGCCGGCGAAGGGTCAGGCCGCGAAGCGCCGCCCGAAGGCGCACGCTCCGGCCCTGACCGATCTCGCCGATCGGCTGTCCGACCGGTTCGACACCCGGGTGAAGGTGGACATCGGCCGGAGCAAGGGCAAGATCACGATCGAGTTCGCAACGGTGGACGACCTTGAGCGGATCGTCGGGATCATCGGCGTGCAGCAGGAGGAGAGCGGCGAGGACTGAGCCCGCCCTCTCGCCGACGGCCGCGCTACCCACCGGGAGCGCGGCCGTTCCGCATCCCGGGTCGTCGCGTTTCACGTGAAACAGCGGTCGGCCTGATGCGGGGATCGGCCTTCCCTGCGGACCGTCGACGTTCTGGGCTTGCCCAGCCAACCCGGCGTCCCGCTTTGACCCCAGGATGAGTGGGCGGTGTGGTGGGCGGATGGGGTCGCGCTGTCCCGCAGGTTGCGAAGCACAAGCCGCAGCCGCAGCCGGCGGCGATGGGCGATCGACGGCATGCGGCGGCGGCATGCGGCGGCGGCATGCGGCGGCGGCATGCGGTGGACGGACGCGGCGGTGGCGAGGGCGGTAGCGAGGGCGGCGGACGGACCCGGCTGCGGCGACAGGCGGCGGACGCGGCTGCGGCGACAGGCGGCGGACGCGGCGACGGCGACAGGCGGCGGACCGACGCGGCGGTGGCGAAGGCGGTAGCGAGGGCGGCGGACGGACCCGGCTGCGGCAGGCGGCGGACGTGGCGGCGTGTGGCGACGGCGTGGCCGGTGATGGGTGTGGTGATGGGCGGCGAGCGCGGAGGTGGCGAGTGCCTGGTGGCCTCCGGCTGGCACGCCTGGGCCGACACCCCCCTACCGCGGCACCGAATCCACCGGCGCCCCGTCCGACGGGTCGAGGGCGCTGCACTTCCGGTAACCCGCCGCCGTGCGCTGCAGCGGCGACGACGTACGCCCGGCCAACCACGGTCGCGGACGTGTTGGCGGACGGGGTGGCGGGCGACGCGCAGCGGGCGCCGGGGCGGGTGCGGGTGGCGAGCGGATCCGCTAGACGCCTCGCAGAAGACTCCGGGATGGTCCACTCGACCGCAACCACCCCCTGCACGGCCCGAAGCGTCAGCGAGCCACTGAGTGGCGTGTAACGACGCCTTCGCCGTCACCCTCGGGTGGGCCGAGGCTCTCGGTCGCGGTCAGTCTGGTCGGAGCGTCCCTCGCCTCGACCTTGGCGGCGGGTTAGCCGAGTCGACGAATCGCCGGCCCGGGCTCGCCGCCCTGCGCCGTTTCACGTGAAACCGCGATAGCGGCTCGGTCGGACCGATCGAACTCTGGAGTCGAAGTGACGGTACAAGCAGAGTCGCCCTGGCTCTCAGGCGCTCGACGCCGGCGCTCCAGCTCGAACTACCCATCCCGTCCACAGCATCCGGCGTCCAGAGGTCCAATCCAGGCGTCCGGGCGCACGGGCCGGGGGTCGGGCCGACGCGGGTCCGCGTACGAGCGAGGCGGTCGTCCGCCGACGAGTGCAAAACGAGTTAGCGGGCGGTCATCGGCGGCGGGGCAACGCGTCGGCGGCGGCAGGCGGTGTCGATCGGAGTGCGCCCGTCCAATTCCGTCCCCGGGGCCATCGACCCCACCGATTTGGCGGCTCGCGGACAACGACCGACCGGCCGAAAAGTTATCCACACCGGTTGTCCACAGGCACCCCCCGTTTCACGTGAAACAGCGCGTGGGAGCGGGTGTGAGCCTGTGGATGACGGCCTGTGTTCAGGATCTCGGCAGCCTGTGGATATCGCCTCTCGCTGCCCGCGCGACCGCGCCGGCTCGGTCGACGACGTGCACCGATCCGGTAGCCCGCGACCGCTCAAACAGGTAGGGACAGCGGTGCCAGACTCGGTTAGGGTCAGCGTCGTGCACGACACCCCTCCCTCAGTCCCGGACTTCACCCAGTGGCCGTCATTTCCCTTCGAGGGCGACCTCCACGTGAAGCAACTCGATGATCCGGTCCCGGTCGAACCGCCCCGGAAGGGCGAGGGTCTCCGGGAATGCACCGCCTGCAACGCACCCGACGACGCCTACATCTGGGTGGGCGAGCGGTGGCGGGTCCGTGCCATGGACCGGCCCACCGGCCTGCCCATGGTGCTCATCCTGGAATCGCGGACTCACCTCGACCTCGGCGACCTGCCGAACCTGCTGGCCGCCGAGCTGGGGGTGATGACCGTACGCCTGGAGCGAGCCATCCGGTCGCTCGACGGCGTGGCGCGGGTGCACGTCAACCGCTGGGGCGACGGCTCGGCTCATCTGCACATGTGGTTCCTCGCCCGTCCGTACGGGCGTCTTCAGTTGCGGGGCACGTTCCTGTCCCTGTGGGATTCGATCCTGCCGCCGATCTCCGAGGCGCAGTGGCGGGAAAATCTGGCACTGGTCGCTGCCTGGCTCGCCGAGTTCGGTGGCCGCCCGCTCGCCGAGCCGCCCCGCATCCAGTGGCAGGCGCCGTCCAGTCTGCTGGCCCAATCCGCTGCCGCGGATGCCGCCGCCGCAGCGGAGGCTGCCTCAGCGGCAGCAGCCGGGGTGGAGGCGGTCTCGGTCATCGAGGCGGCAGAGGAGATCCCGGAGCCGGCGCTCGACTCCACTCCCGGTCCGACCCACGCCGACACCGCGCTCCCGGCCGAACCAGCCCCGGACCCGGACGCCGCTGCCGGCTCGACGGCGACCACGGTCACCGACCAAACGGCTGAACCCGCTCGGACGGCCACGGTCACCGGACCGGCGACCGAGCCCGCTCAGACGCCATCCGCCACCGCCCTGTCCGGCACCCCGGCGTCCGGCACCCCGGCGTCCGGCACCCCGGCCTCCACCGCCGCAGCACCCGGCCGCACAGCGTCCGGCATCGCCGCCAGGGTGGGCACGAGCGCCGAGGGACCCCACCTTGGCCCGGCGGAGGCGCCCGGCGACGGACCCCAGGCTGGCCCGGCGAAGGTCCCCACCGACGGGTCCCACGTCGACCCGGCGGGGACGCCTACCGACGGGTCCCACGGCGGCCCGGCGATCCGCACCGCCGACAAGGCTGTCGCGGGTCCCGCCAACCCGGCCGCGTACAACCCCGCCAACGAGTACACCGCCGGGGAGACCGTCACGAAGACCGTCCCCGAGGACGGCGTCACGGGCACCGGCGCTCCGGGCGCAGCCGCGCGCACCAACGGCAACGACGCACCCGACGTACGCGCGAGCCACTGATCTGGAACCGACCATGAGGTTGGCCCCGACCGGCCAACCTCATGGTCGACCCGGGGGGGCGGGTGCGCTCGACCGAGCGGGTTGCCGGGTAGGTCAGTGAGTGGTGAGGCGGGCCGCTGCTCGGGCGACCAGGGTGCCGAGGAGTCGGCCGAAGTCCAGTCCGGCCGCCTGTACGGCGAGCGGAAGCAGTGACGTCTCCGTCATGCCCGGCGAGACGTTGACCTCCAGCACGTGCGGCTGGCCGGCCGCGTCCACGATCACGTCGACGCGGGAGAGATCCCGTAGACCGAGCGCGGTGTGCGCGGCGAGGGCCACGTCAGCGACCGTGGCAGCCACCTCGGGGTCCAGCCGGGCGGGGGCGTGCCAGGTGGTCCGCCCCGCGGTGTAGCGGGCGGCGTAGTCGTACACGCCGTTGCGCGGCACGATCTCCACCGGCGGTAGCGCCTGCGGGCCGTCGCCGAGGTCGACGACGGAGACCGCCACATCCATCCCCGGCACGTACCGCTCCACCAGCGCCGTGGAGTAGTACGCGAAGCAGCCGACCATCGCGGCGGGCAGCGCGGCGGCGTCCCGGACCACCGCGCCGCCCAGCCCGGAGCCGCCCTGCGCCGGCTTGACCATCAGGGGTACGCCCAGCCGGTCGACGATCCGGTCCAGGACGGCGACCGCGCCGAGTTCGGAGAAACGGTCGTGCGGGAGCGCCACCCAGTCCGGGGTGGGGATGCCGGCCTCGCGGAGCACCGCCTTGGCCGAGGGCTTGTCCCAGGCGACCCGGGAGGCCCGAGCGTCGCAGCCGACGTACGGGATGTCGCACAGATCCAGCACCCCGCGCAGTGAGCCGTCCTCGCCGGTCGCGCCGTGCAGTGCGATCACCACCGCGTCCGGTGGGTCGGCCGCGAGCGCCGGCAGCAGGGCCACGTCCGCGTCTCGCAGTTCGGCCTCCACCCCGACGGCGCGCAGCGCGTCGAGCACCCGACGACCGGAGCGCAGCGACACATCCCGTTCGTAGGAGAGCCCACCGGCGAGCACCACGACGCGCAGGTCGGCCGAGATGGCGGAATTGGTCACGAGGAGGTGCTCGGCGGTCGTACCCATGCCGGCATCATGCCAAGTCGGGCCCGGGCACGTCGGAGCCGGCCCGGCCGCGTCGGCCGGCGGCGCCACCCACGGCGCCGAAGACCCGGCGCATGGCGATCTCCTGCTCCATGACCCCGGCCAGCCGGCGGACGCCCTCGCGGATCCGCTCCGGCGGCGGGAAGCTGAAGTTGAGCCGCATGGCGTCGGTGCCGGTGCCATCGGCGTAGAAGCCGGTGCCGGGAACGTAGGCGACCCGGGCGGCGACCGCTCGCGGCATCATGGCCTTCGAGTCGAGCCCGTCGGGCAGGCTGGCCCACACGAAGAGACCGCCGGCCGGGGTGGTCCAGCTGGTGCCCTCGGGCATCAGGTCGGCCATCGCGTCGAGCAGGGCGTCCCGGCGTTCCCGGTAGACCTCGCGATAGACCTTGAGCTGCTGCCGCCAGGGCATGGTGCTCAGATAGGTGGCCACCGCGGCCTGGGCGAAACCGCTGGGGCAGAGGATCTGCGCCTCGCTGGCGATGACCAGTTTGTCGCGGACCGCGTGCGGCGCCAGGATCCAGCCGACCCGCAGCCCGGGGGCGAAGGTCTTGGAGAACGTGCTGAGGTAGAAGACGCCATCGCGGCGGCGGGCCCGCAAGGGGGCCGGGGCCTCACCCTCGAAACCCAGCTGACCGTACGGGTCGTCCTCGACGACCAGCAGGCCGGCGCGCTCGCAGATGTCGAGCACCCGCTCCCGGCGCTCCTCGCTGAGCGTCACGCCGGTCGGGTTCTGGTAGGTGGGGATCGTGTAGAGGAACTTGACCCGTCGGCCCGCGCGGGCCAGGTCGGCGATGGCCGTCTCCAGCGCCTCCGGGATCAGCCCGTCCGCATCCATCGGTACGTGGACGACCTGCGCCTGGGCGGCCTGAAACACGCCGAGCGCACCGACGTACGTCGGCCCCTCGGCGAGCACCACGTCACCCGGGTCGAGGAAGAGTCGAGCCACCAGGTCCAGGGCCTGCTGCCCGCCCACGGTGACCACGACGTCCTCCGGGGAGGCCCCGCACGCGGCGTCGATCCCGGAGAGCGACATCACCTCGCAGATCCGCTCGCGCAGCTCGAGGGTGCCCTGGCCGATGCCGTACTGGAGGGTGGTCACGCCGTGCTCGGAACCGAGCCGGCCGAGCATCTCGCCGACCGCGTCCAGCGGAAGCGCGGCGATGTACGGTGCGCCACCGGCGAGCGAGACGACCTCCGGACGACTGGCCACCGCGAACAATGCTCGGATCTCGGAGGCGGTCATCCCGCGTACCCGCCGGGCGTACCGGTCGGTGTAGTCGTCGAGTGTCGTGCCGGTCATGACCTCACCTCGATCGCTGCTCGGGTGGCTCCCGCCCCGGGTACCCCGCACACCGCTGACCATGGCGGCGGGCACACCGATTGTCGATCCTAGTCGGCCGGAGTCGTGCTGCCGCCGTGCCGAGGCAGATCGACCACATGGCGGACCGTCCTCGGCGTCCCCCACTGCGGTGAGCATTCGCGCGTCCCCTCCCGTATCACCGATCGGCGGCGTACGATCGCTCGTCGGGGGCAGGAAGGCGGCGCTGTCGTTCCATGCCGGTCTCACCACCGAGCCTATTGTGGGGATGCGCCATATGTCGCGACGTCTGGTCAGCCTGACCCTCGACACCTTGGAAGACCTCCCGCGCCCGTGCCGGCAGTGCGTCTACTGGGAGCTCGATCCAGTCTCCGCGGACCGGGCCTGTGCCGCTGGCGACCCAGGCCTGGAGAAGGAGGCGTGGGTCTCCCAGACGCTCCTGGAGTGGGGCTCCTGCGGCAAACTCGCGTACGTCGACGGCATGCCGGCCGGCTTCGTGATGTACGCCCCGCCCGCCTACGTGCCCCGTTCGATGGCGTTCCCGACCTCACCGGTCTCCGCGGACGCGGCACTGTTGATGACCGCCAACGTGGTCGCCGCGTTCTCCGGCGGCGGGTTGGGCCGGATGCTGGTGCAGGGTGTCGCCCGGGATCTGACCAAGCGCGGGATCAAGGCCATCGAGGCGTTCGGCGACGCCAAGTTCGGCGACGCGGACGACCCCGCCGGCGGTTGCGTGGCCCCGGTCGACTTCTTCCTTTCCGTGGGCTTCAAGACCGTACGTCCGCATCCGCGTTTCCCCCGGTTGCGCCTTGAGCTGCGGACGGCGCTGAGCTGGAAGTCCGACGTCGAGTACGCGCTGGAGAAGCTGCTCGGGTCGATGAGCCCCGAGACCCTGCTCCGGCCGGTTCGTCCCGCCCCGGCCACCCGCTCCACCAACGGCTGACGCCCGGCGGCGGATCAGTCGACCACCGTGCCGGCGGCCACCACGGCACGCAGTTCGCTGACGTCGAGCGACCCGGTCGGGACGTCTCGTTCGATCGGGTAGTACATCCGCTGCACCGCGGCCACGATCGCCTCCACCACCCGGTCCCGGAACCGGGGGTCGACAAGGTGGGCGCGGTCCGTCGGCGAGGTGAGGTAGCCGACCTCGACCCGGACGGCGGGCATCCGCGTCAGTCGCAGCAGCTCCCACGTCTTGGCGTGGGTACGGCAGTCCCGCAGCCCGGTGCGGGCGACGATCTCCCGCTGCACCAGCCCGGCCAGGCGTTCACCGGTCGCCGAGGTCACCCCGTTGTCGGTGCCGTAGTGGTAGGTCGCGACACCCTCCGCATCCGGGTTGGCGTGGCCGTCCAGGTGCAGCGAGATGAACACGTCGGCGCCGAGCGAGTTGGCCAGCAGGGCCCGGTCGGTGTCCGGCAGGCAACTGTCGGGCGACGGGCCCCGGGTGAGCTGCACCCGCACCCCGGTGGCGGCGAGTCGCCCCTCCAGTCGGCTGGCCAGGTCGTGCACCAGGTCCGCCTCCGTCCAGCGCAGCGAGCCGTCGGGCACCACCATCCCGGGGTCGGTGCCCCCGTGCCCCGGGTCGATGACGACCGTCTTGCCGACCAGCGCCGGCCCGGACTGCCGGATCGCGTCGGACTCACGGAGCCACTGCGGGCGACCGCCGACCACCTTGCGACCGATCCGGCGAAGCGCGTTCATGGTGTGTGGGCCGCAGGAGCCGTCCGGGGTGAGCCCGACCTCGCGTTGGAACTGGGCAACCGCGCGGGACGTCCGGACACCGTAGATGGCGTCCGCGCGGCCCACGTCGTACCCCATCTCCAGCAGTCGCTCCTGCAGCGACCGGACGTCCTCGCCGGTCAGCGGCTCGGGGACCGCGTGGTAGAGGGTGCGGGCACCGAGCCGCCAGCGGGCGGCGTCCAGAGCGCGCCAGGTCTCCGCTCCGACCCGGCCGTCCACGCTGAGCCCCCGTGACTGCTGGAACGCGCGGACCGCCCGTTCGGTGTCGAGGTCGAACTCGTCGGTGTGCGGGCCGGCGGCGGCGAGCAGGTCGAGGCCGGTCAGGATGGTACGGATCTCCGTGACCGCGGGTCCCCGGTCACCGGGTCGGATCGGACGCACGCACGACCCCCTCTGCACGACGCTGCCTGGCCGGGCGGCCCAGGCTTGAGGCTATGCGCTCCGGGGCGGCGAGGTGGCTCGGCCGAGAAAAACGCGGCCGGTAAGACACCGAACCCCGCACCCGACGAGCGGGTACGGGGTTCGGTTGATTTTTTTGCTGGTCAGAGGGCCGACTCGATGAGCCGGACCAGCTCGCCCTTCGGCTTGGCACCGGCGATCGACTGCACCGGCTGGCCGTTCTTGAAAACGGTGAGCGTCGGCACCGACATCACCCGGTAGGCCCGGGCGGTCTCCGGGTTCTCGTCGATGTTGAGCTTGACGATGCTGACCCGGTCGCCCATCTCGCCGGCGATCTCCTCGAGCAGTGGCGACACCTTGCGGCACGGCCCGCACCACTCGGCCCAGAAGTCCACCAGCACTGGCTTGTCGGCCTGCAGCACGTCAGCGACGAAGCTCTTGTCGGTGACCGCCTTGGTATTTCCCACTATGCCCCTCCTCCGGGATGTGTTTCCTTGCTTCAGCTGAGCGTCGCGATGAACCGTTCGGCGTCGAGCGCTGCGGCACAGCCGGTGCCGGCCGCGGTGATCGCCTGACGGTAGGTGTGGTCGACCAGGTCACCGGCGGCGAAGACGCCGGGCACGTTGGTGCGGGTGCTGGGGGCGTGGACCTTGACGTAGCCCTCGTCGTCCATCTCGACCTGGCCCCGGAACAGCTCGCTGCGAGGGTCGTGACCGATGGCGACGAAGACGCCTGTCACGTCCATCACCTTGGTCTCGCCGGTGTGCACGTTACGGACGCGTACGCCGGTGACCTTGCCGTCGTCGCCGAGGATCTCCTCGACGGCGCTGTTCCACTCGACCTTGATCTTCTCGTTGCTCAGCGCGCGCTCAGCCATGATCTTGCTGGCGCGGAACGAATCGCGGCGGTGGATGATGGTGACCGACTCGGCGAAGCGGGTGAGGAAGCTGGCCTCCTCCATCGCCGAGTCGCCACCGCCGACGACCACGATGTGTTGGTTGCGGAAGAAGAAACCGTCGCAGGTGGCACACGAGGAGACGCCGTGGCCCAGGAATTCCTGCTCACCGGGCACGCCCAGCGGACGCCAGGCCGAACCGGTGGAGAGGATGACGGATCGCGCCCGGTAGGCGGTCTCGCCGACCCAGACGGTGCTCACCGCGCCGGAGCCGGCGTCGCCGGTGTCCACCAGCTCGACCCGGGTCACGTCGTCGGTGAGGAACTCGGCGCCGAACCGCTCGGCCTGCTTGCGCATGTTGTCCATCAGCTCGGGGCCGAGGATGCCGTCGGCGAAGCCGGGGAAGTTCTCCACCTCGGTCGTGGTCATCAGCGCGCCGCCGGACTGCACGCCCTCAATGATCAGCGGCTTCAGGTTGGCGCGTGCGGCGTAGACCGCCGCGGTGTAGCCGGCCGGCCCGGAGCCGATGATGATCAGGTTGCGGACCTCGTCCACTGCCGTCTCCCGAGTTGTGTGTGTTCGGCGTCGGCGCGAGCACCGATGCTGATCCGAGTTGCCGACGCCTGGGTGGGGCCGGCAGCTGACTTCCAGAACGTCATCGTACGAACCGGGGATTCCCGAGCCGGGCATCCGGTGGGTCAGGTCACGTGGGCGGTCATCGTGCCATTGACCGTGGATTCACCCTACCCGCGCCGAATACCGGCTGTCCGAGCCGGACCCAGGCACTCCGCACTCCGGGCCGCTCACCCAGGCCCACCGGGCTCCGGTCGCATCGGTGAAGTGGATGACCAGCGCCTGATCGCCCTGGAACCGCGCGTAGTCGACCACCTCGACCACCAGTGGGGCCGATCCGTGCTCTGCCGCGACGCTGGCCAGACAGGTGGTCAGCGCGGCCTCGTCGGTCAGCCGAACCAGCTGGTCCGACCCGTCGGGAGAGGGACGGCGTCCGCCCTCGGCATCCACCTCCGGCTGCTCGCCCGGGGTGTTGCCGGTGGCCCGGCTGGCAGCCGGTGCACTCGGCGCGTTCGTGTCGTAGGCGTTGCCGAGGGTCTGCGGGGTGTAGTTCGTACCACTGCGCAGTCCCGGCCCGGTGGTGCGAACCGTTCCGGCCCCCGCGGCGCCCTCGGGCGCGCTGGCCGGCTGGTTCATGGCGTTGGTGCCGCCGGAGTCGTCCGACGTGCGTATCGACAGCTGGTTGAGGCCCAGTGCGACGGCGATCACGGCGATCGCGGCGGCGGCCACGGGTGCGCCACGGCGGGCCCAGCCGCGCCGGCGGCGGCCCGGGCCGGTGGACGCCCAGCGCCCCGACCCAACGGGCGTGCGGACGGGCGGCCGGCGATCGGCACCGCCCTGCGCCGGTACGACCACCGGCGTCGCCGCGTCAACGTCCGGATCGGCGGCGGATGCCCCCTCGATCGAGGTGTCGTTCGTCGTCTCCACCGAGGCCAGCGCGGCCAAGAGGCGGTCGGTGATCGCCGATGGCATCTCCGGGGACGGCTCGGCCCAGCGGGTCAGGTCCGTCCGGACCTCGGTGAGGGCGGGGGCCAGCAGCGCGTACGCCTCGGCCCAGGACGGGTCCGCGGAGACCAGTTGGGCTACCTCGTCCTGCTGCGGGGTGCCGTCCAACGCCCCGCCGAGGTAGTCAGCGAGGAGGTCGGCGTCGACCTCCCGGAACCCCTCGGTCGTCACGTGTCCTCCTGGTTGGCGTCCCGCCGGTACCGGCCTGACCCCGATCCGACGCCCTCCACCGGGCCGGGGTTCCCCGGCGTGACGCCCGGCACGCCCGTGATCGGGGCGGCCGGGTCCGGTCGGGCCGAAGGCGTCGCGACGGCAGTGGGCCGGAGGTGCCCGAGCAGCACGGCCAGCCGCGCCCGGCCCCGGGCACACCGGCTTTTCACCGTTCCCTCGGCGACGCCGAGGATGCGAGCGACCTCGGCGACCGGATAGCCCTGTACGTCGACCAGTACCAGCGCGGCGCGTTGCTCAAGGGGCAGCGCGGCGAGCGCCTCGCGGACCACCAGCACGGTGTCGTGGTCCGTTGTCGGGGCCGCCGGCTCCAGCCCGCCGGTGCCGTCCTCGGCCCGGTTGCCGTCCGGCAGCGGCACGGTGGGATGCGCCTGCCGGCGTCGGATCCGGTCCAGGCAGGCGTTGACCACGATCCGGTGCAGCCAGGTGGTGACGGCGGAGTCGCCGCGGAACCGGGCCGCCGCCCGATGCGCCGACAGCAGGGCGTCCTGGAGTGCGTCGGCCGCCTCCTCGCGGTCGCCGAGCGTCCGCAGGGCCACCGCCCACAACCGGTCTCGGTGCCGGTGGAACAGCTCGGCGAAGGCGTCCCGGTCTCCGGCGACGTGCGCGCGCAGCAGCTCCAGGTCACGTGCGGCGGCACGCCCGTCCATCACCGCGTCCAGCGAGTGCGGTGCCCGGATCGTGGTGCCCGGCTCACGACCCCTGGACCGTAATCTCCTGCACCCCCAGCTTGAACCCACCCTCGGCCGGAGCCAACTCGGTGATCCAGAACAGCAGGTACTGGTATTTCTGGTCGGCGTCGAAGCCGTTGAACGTCATGGTGGTGCCGTCGTGGTCCTCGAACGGCTGGCCGATGGCGGTCTTGTAGCTCGCGACCAACTGCTTGTCACCGCTGGAGCTGGACGGCGGGTTGGTCGTGCCGGCGAGCAGTTGGGCGGACGCGTTGGTGGCCGACAGCACTGCCTGCACCGACTTGACGGTGTGCGGCTCGCCGAGGTCGATCCAGACGCCCATGCCCTTCTTCAGGTTGCCGAAGTTGGGCCGGTCCCGGTAGGTCTCGGTCTCCCAACCCTTGTCCTCGTCACCGTCGATGACCTTCTCGGCGCCGTCGACCTCGCTGCGGTTCTTGCTGTCCGGGTCGATGATCCGGACGTCCTTCACGGTCAGCTTGCGCGCCGTGGCGGCGGCCGGGGTGGCGCCACCGGCCGGGGCACTGGAGGTCGGCGCGGCGACCGGGTTGGACTGCGGGTCCTTGTCGTCGCCGCCCAGCGCGACGATCCCGATCAGGAGACCGACCAGGGCGACGGCCAGCAGACCGGCGATGCCGACGGCGACCTTGCGACCCCCGGCCGCGGCCAGCGGCGACGGCTCTTCCCCGGTGTCGGCGGCGAACCGCAGCGGCCCGGTGTTGTCGAGGTAGTGCTCCTCCTCGGCCGGCACGTCCAGTCGCGCCAACTCGGCGGCGAGCACGTCTGACGACGGCGGCGCGATCTCGGCGTCGAGGAGATCCATGGTCAGGTCGTCGAGGTACGCGGGAACGCCCGCGCGAACCTGACGCGGTGCCGCGATGGCACCCGCAGCGTCCCGGACAGCGTCCGGAATGGCGGCGCGGCCGTGGCCGGCGGTGGCGCCGCGCAACGGTGCCTCGGCGTGCGGCCAGGAGCCGGTCAGTGCGAAGTAGAGGACCCCGCCGACCGCCCGGATGTCGTTCTCCTGGCTGTCGGCGCCGTCGGTGCGGGCGTCGGCCAGGACCACTCGGCCCTCGTCACTGATCATGACGGTGCCGGGGTGGACGTTGCCGTGCACCATGCCGGTGGCGTGCACCGCGGCGAGCGCGCTCGCGACGGCGTTGCCGATCGCGGTGGCCCGAGCCGGGTCCAGGGGGCCGTCGGTCGCCAGGTCCCGCAGGGACTGCCCGTCGACCCACTCGCGCACCACGTACGCCCGGTCGGCCTCGTCGATCGCGTCGTAGACGCCGACCAGGTTGGGGTGGATGACCCGGCTGGCCGCGACGGCGGCCTGAAGCATCTCGGTGGCGGAGTCGCCACCCGGGTAACGCAGCACCACGGCGACGGGACGGCGCAGGATGACGTCGACCCCGCGCCAGACCAGCCGACCCGCACTGTCGTTGTTGATGTGCTCAACCAGTTCGTACCGCTCGGCGAGGACTTCACCGGCCGTGGGAGCACCGAAGGTCATGACCGGAGGAGCGCTTTCGTCCGCCTCCTGACCCTCGCCGACCTGGGTCACCCGTCCTCCCTCGGTGATCGTGTCGATCGATGAACCCGAACTGCTGGGCATGTGGCTTCCCGCTCTGCCGTTGAAGGAACCGGCCGACCGGTGTCGACGCCCAGCGTCGGCCCCTGCCGTACCCGTCGAGAGCGACCTTACCCGGGTTGCCCGTCTCTCCGACATGTCATCTTCCCGCCGTACCTGGCGGGGTTCCGGCAGTCGGCGAACTCGTCCGGTTACGACCGTTGTCAGCCACGTTGCTGGCACATGTACTAGCTAATCTACGGCTTCACCGCAAGTGACCGACGCCGGGGCTGGGCTGGCGTGGCGCTCGCGCTGCCTCGTACGTTCCCACCGATCGGGTTGCCACCCTCATCCGTACGGTTGGTTATCCACAGGCTGAAGGGGTGGCTGACCGGCGAATCGCGGAGTTATCCACAGGTACATCCCCAGCCTGGTGATCCGTGGTCACGGTCCGTATCAGTGCGAACTTGTTGTAATCAGATACGGACGTTCAGCGACCGAGACGGCGGCGAACCATTCCGACCACCTCGGTGATCTCCCCGATCCGCAGCAGCATGGCCAGACCCAGGTAGGTCCCGCCGATCACCACGCCGCCGATCACCAACTGGAAGATCGCCTCCAGGCGGCTCGGGGTGTCGTCGCCCGGCAGCAGCTTCACCACCAGGAGGCCGACCACTGCCGAACCCAGCGCCGCGGCCGCCACCCTGCCCCCGGTCCGCATGATCTCGCCGAGGCCGATGCGGCCGACGCGGGGACGGAGCAGCCAGGCGGACGCGATTGCTGCCGCCAGGTAGGAGACCGCGTTGCCGATCATCATCCCGGCACCGGCGAAGCTCGCCGAGAAGGCCACGAAGAGCACGATCTGCACGCCGACCCGCAGTGCCACCACTGGAATGTTGATCAGCGCGGGAGTGCGGGTGTCCGGCAGCGCGTAGAACGCGAAGGTGAAGAGTTGGCTGACCGCGAACGGGACCAGCGCCAGCGCCGCCGCCAGCAGCACGACGGAGGTAGCGGTTGCGTTCTCCTCGTTGAACGCGCCGAACCGAAACAGCGTGAACGCGATCGGGGTGGCAAGGACGGCATAGCAGACCGCGATCGGGGCGAGCACCGCCGTGACTGTGCGGGTGCCCCGCGACAGGTCGGCGGCGACGTCGGCGTACCGGCCGTCGGCGGCGGCCGCGCTCATCCGGGGCATCAGCGCCGTGATGATCGAGACAGCGATGATGCCGTGCGCGGTCATCAGAAGCAGGAAGACGTTGTTGTAGATCAGTGGGCCGGCAGCGTTCTCCTTGCCGGCCCGGTTCAACAGGTTGAACAGCACGATCAGGCCGACCTGGCTCACCGCGACGTAGCAGATCATCCACGCGCCGAGCCGGCCCAGCTCGCGCAGCCCGAGCGCGCGGAAGTCGAAGCGCAGCTTCCAGCGGAAGCCGACCTTGCGCAGCGCCGGCAGCAGGCCCATCGCCTGGATGGCGACACCAAGCAGGGTGCCACCGCCGATCAGCAGGATCCGCCCGGTGGTCATGTCCCCTGGCCGGACGATCTCCGCGCCGAATATGGCGATGTAGAGGCCGGCGGTGCCGATCACCACGAGGTTGTTCAGGATCGGCGCCCACATCGGGGCGGCGAAGTGCCCCCGGGTGTTGAGCACCGCGCTGATCAGCGCGCTCAGCCCTGAGAAAAAGATCATCGGCAGCATCAGGCGGGCCAGCCCGGTGACCAGCTTCGAATAGTCGTCGGTCGACTCACCGCTGCCGTAGAGCCAGGTCAGCGTCGAGGCGAACGCGACCGCGAGTAGCGCCGCCACGCCGAGGGCAAGAATCGCCAGGGTCAGCAGCCGCTGGGCGTACGCCTGACCGCCGTCGGTGTCGACCTTGCGGCGGCGCACCAGTACCGGGATCAACACACTGGTGAGCACGCCGCCGAGCAGGAACTCGTAGACCATGCCGGGCAGGATCTGCGCGGTGGTGTACGCGTCACCGACCAGCGCGCCGCCGAGCGCCGCCGCGATCACCAGGTTGCGCAGGAAGCCAGTACCCCGGCTGACCAGGCTGCCGATCGCCATCACCGCGCTGTTGGCCGCCGCGCTCGCCTCGCCCACCTGTTCCTGCGGTGGCGCGGTCGACTCCATGGCCGGCTGGTTCAGCGGCTCGGCGGAGATGAACGTGGCGCCGTCCCCAGGACGGGCGCCGGCGCCGCCATCGTTCGCGGCGTTGGCGCTGCGGTAGAGCCCGCCGCTCATCTCCAGCCTCCCAGGGGTACGTCGAGCCGGACACCGACCCGCACGCCACAGACCATAGTCAACCCCCACCCGTTACCCGCGCCCGGCGGATCGGATCACACCCCGGCCCGATAAGCTGGCGATCCCATGTCCGAAGCCTCCGCTCCTCACGCCGCCGACCGCCGCGAACTCACCGCCGCGCAGCGCAACGCCGTCGCCGAACTGCTCCGGGTGTCCCCGGTCGCCGACGAGTTGGGCCGCCGCTTCGTCCGCGCCGGTCACGAGTTGCACCTGGTGGGCGGTTCGGTGCGGGATGCCCTGCTCGGTCGACTCGGCGACGACCTCGACTTCTGCACCGACGCGCACCCCGACGAGACCCTGCGGATCATCAAGGGCTGGGCCGAGTCGATCTGGGAGACCGGTCGGGAGTTCGGCACCATCGGCGCTCAGCGCGACGGCCTCCGGCTGGAGATCACCACCTTCCGCGCGGAGTCGTACGACCAGGTCAGCCGCAACCCGGTGGTGGTGTACGGCACAAGTCTCGACGAGGACCTGAAGCGGCGCGACTTCACCATCAACGCGATGGCGGTCAGCCTGCCCGACCACCGGTTCACCGACCCGCACGGCGGGCTGGACGACATTTCGGCCAAGGTGATCCGTACCCCGAGCACGCCGGGTGAGTCGTTCGGCGACGACCCGCTGCGGATGCTGCGGGCCGCCCGGTTCGCCGCGCAGCTACGGTTCGCCGTGCACCCCGACGTGCACGTGGCGATGACCGAGATGGCCGCCGACCTGGACCGGATCACCGCCGAGCGGATCCGCGACGAGTTCACCAAGCTGCTCTGCGGCGCCGACCCGATCACCGGCCTGCGGTTGTTGGTCGACACCGGGCTGGCCGAGCGGTTCCTGCCGGAGCTGACCGGGCTGAAGCTGGAGATCGACGAGCACGCCCAGCACAAGGACGTCTACGAGCACACGTTGACGGTCGTCGAGAACGCCGTCTCCTACGAGGATGAGGGCTGCGACTTCATCCTGCGGATGGCCGCCCTCCTGCACGACGCGGGCAAGCCGGCGACGAAGGCAGTCGGGTCCGACGGTCGGGTCAGCTTCCACCACCACGAGGTGGTCGGCGCCCGACTGACCAAGGCCCGGATGAAGGCGATGCGGTACCCGAAGGAGGTCACCGCGAAGGTGACCGCGCTGGTCGCGCTGCACCTGCGCTTCTACGGGTACGGGCGGGGTGAGTGGACCGACTCGGCGGTGCGGCGTTACGTCGCCGATGCCGGTGACCTGCTGCCCCGCCTGCACAAGTTGACCCGTTCGGACTGCACGACCCGCAACCGGCGCAAGGCCGCCCAGCTCGCGGCCGACTACGACGCGTTGGAGGATCGGATCGCCCGGATCGCGGCGGAGGAGGACCTGGCGCGGGTCCGACCCGACCTGGACGGCAACGCGATCATGGAGTTGCTCGGCGTACCGCCGGGGCCGGTGGTCGGGCGGGCGTGGAAGCACCTCAAGGAGCAGCGCCTCGAGCACGGCCCGCTGGACCGCGACGCCGCCGAGGCGGAGCTGCTGCGCTGGGCCCGCGCCGAGGGTCTCATCGGCTGACGGTCGCCGTCGCGTCTCAGGCGCTCCATCGTTACGACGAAACGGGCTCGTATCGACCGAACGGCTGAGGTGAGCCGCTTCGACATTCATCCATGATGTCCAGACGTCCGTCGGCAGCCGGTGACCACCACCGCCGCCGAATTTCCGCCCGCCCGACTTTCGGGTCGGACGGGCGACGACCAACGGGGAGATCATCAAGTGAATCGTCGTGGCGTGATACGCCGCTCGGCGGTGGCGAGCCTTGCTCTCGCCTCCGCAACCCTCATCGTCAGCGCCGGCACCGCTGGTGCCGCGCCGGCAGACCCGCCCTCCAGCCAGCGACCGCAGGTGCGCGGCGCCAGCACCCCGCAGGCGGTGCCCGACCGGTACATCGTGGTCCTCAAGGACAAGAAGGCCACTCCCAAGGAGACCAAGGCAGCCGCCTCCGCACTCGCGGCGGCCAATGGAGGCACCGTTCGTCGGGTCTTCAGCAGCGCCCTGAACGGATACTCGGCGGCCATGAACCGGCGACAGGCGGAGCGACTGGCCGCCGACCCGGCCGTGTCCTACGTGGAGCAGGTCCAGGTCTTCTCGGCCACCGACACCCAGCCCAACCCCCCGTCCTGGGGTCTCGACCGGATCGACCAGAGCGGCTCGAAGCGCGACAACAGCTACACGTATCCGACGACCGGCAACGGTGTCACCGCCTACGTCATCGACACTGGCATCGACATCGCCCACCAGGACTTCGGCGGGCGCGCTCGATACGGGTGGGACGCTGTCGACCAGGACGACGTGGCCCAGGACTGCGACGGGCACGGCACGCACGTGGCCGGCACCGTGGGCGGCACCACCTTCGGCGTGGCGAAGGCCGTCCAGCTCGTCGCCGTCCGTGTCCTGAACTGTGCGGGCAGCGGCACCAGCGAGCAGGTCCTCTCGGGCATCGACTGGGTCACGGCCAACGCGGTGAAGCCCGCCGTGGCCAACATGAGCCTCGGGTTCAACGGCAACAACCAGGCCGTCAACGACGCGATCAACCGGTCGATCGGCACCGGTATCACCTACGCCGTGGCCGCGGGCAACAGCATGCAGGACGCCTGTAACGTCTCGCCGGCCAGCGTGCCGGCCGCGATCACCGTGGGCGCCACCGACAAGATCGACTTCCGGGCCTGGTTCTCGAACTACGGCAGTTGCGTCGACACCTACGCTCCCGGCGTGAGCATCGTCTCCGCTGCTGCCGGCACCGGCGACGGCACGCTGTCGATCAGCGGCACGTCGATGGCCTCGCCGCACGTGGCGGGCGCCGCGGCGCTGCTGCTCCAGAACAACCCGAACTGGACGCCGCAGCAGGTTCGCGACCAGATCGTCACCGGCGGTGTCGCTGGCGCCGTGCACGACCCGGCGGGGGCGACGGACCGGCTGCTCAACGTGCGCAGCACCTCCCCGGCGCGCAGCTCGCACGGCCTGCGGGCTCGCTCCAACGGCAAGTTCGTCTCCGCCGACGGTGCGGGCACCAAGCCGCTCGCCGCCGTGGGCCCGGCATTCGGGGCCTGGGAGAAGTACGACATCGTCGACGCCGGCAGCGGCCTGGTCGCTCTTCGCGCCAAGGTCAACGGCAAGTACGTCTCCGCCACCGCCGCGGGCACCAAGCCGTTGGTGGCCGAGGGCCCGGCGGTCAGCACGTGGGAGCAGTTCCAGCTGATCAACAACACCGATGGCACGGTGAGCCTCAAGGCGAAGGTCAACGGAAAGTACGTCTCGGCGCCGAACAGCGGTGCGGCGTTGACCGCGAGCGCGCCGTCGATCAGCACCTGGGAGAAGTTCTTCGTCGAGGCACCGGCCCCGGTGGTCAGCATCAAGTCGGTGGCGAGTGGCAAGTTCGTCTCCGCGGACGCTGCCGGTAGGGACCCGCTGGCCCCGATGGCCACCTCGGTCAGCACCTGGGAGAAGTTCGAGGTCGTCAACCTGGAGGGCGGGTTCTTCGGCTTCCGCGCGTTGGTCAACGGCAAGTACGTCTCCGCTGAGGGCGCCGGCACCACGCCGATGCGGGCCAGCGGTCCGGCCATCGGCGACTGGGAGGTCTTCGACTTCCTCGACTACAACGCCAACGGATCGGTCTACCTGCGTGCCTACGTCGACGGGGAGGCGGTCAGTGCTGGCGATGAAGGCCGCGCTCAGCTGATCCCCAACAAGACGATCGACTGGGAGAGCGAGACCCTGGGCCTCGGCATCGGCGAGCAGTTCGTCGTCGACCCCGCCTGACCCGGTTCGCAACCCCCGGCGCCCGCCGGCACCTCTCCCTCGGGAGGGTGCCGGCGGGCGCCGCTCGTTACGCGTCTTCCGTCAGATCAGCGCGCGACCGCGTTTCCGTCGACCGTGTTGGCGCCGTTGGCGGGCGCGGCCGCGTCGGCCCGGCCGGCCGCGAACCGCGCCAGCAGCCCGGGCAGGTCGATCCCGGTGAGGTCGCTGCCGAGCTGGAGGCCCTGGGCCACGTTGCCGGCCACCGACTTGGTGAGCGACGACGCGCCGTCGGTGGAGATCACCGTCATCTTGTCGATCGCCCCGATCGGCGCGCTGGCCGCCTCGACGACCTGCGGCAGCACCTTGACCAGCAGGTCCAGCACGGCCGCCTCGCCGTACGCGGCGAACGCCTCGGCCTTGCGGGCCATCGCGTCCGCCTCGGCCTCACCCTTCGCCAGAATGGCCGCGGCCTCGGCCTGACCCTCCCGCTCGACCGCCTCGGCGATGGCGGAACGCCGCCGCTGCTCGGCTTCACCTTCCTTGGCGCCCTCGATGGCGTTCGCCTCGGCGAGTGCGGCGCGTCGGGCCCGCTCACCCTCACCGGTGAGGCGGGCCTGCTCGGCGGAGGCCTGCGCGGCGGCGATGACGGCCTGGCGCTGCGCGTCGGCGTGCAGCACGGCCGCGTTGCGGGCCGCCTCGGCCTCCTGCTCCACCTTGTACCGGGCCGCGTCGGCCGGCTTGCGAACCTCGGTGTCGAGTTGGCGCTGCTTGAGTTCGGCGTTGCGCTCGGCAACCTTCTGCTGCTCGGAGAGGATCGCCTGGTCCCGCTCGGCCTGGGCGAGCGGTCCGGCCGCCGCGGACTTCGCCTTCGCCGCGTCGATCTCGGCCTGGATACCGGCCTGCTTGAGGGCCAGGTTGCGGTTGGCCTCGGCGATGGCCTCCTCGGCGAGCAGCCGCTCCTGCTCGGCCTGCTGCCGGGCCCGCGCCTCGGCGATCGCCGCGTCCTTGAGCACCCGGGCGGCCTCGGGTCGGCCCAGGTCCTGCAGGTAGGAGCCTTCGGCGAGGATGTCCTGGAGCTGGAAGGTGTCCAGCACCAGACCCTGGTTGGTCATCGAGTGCTCGGCCTCCTCCGCGACCGCGCTGGCGAACGCCGCCCGGTCCCGGATGACTTCCTCCACGGTGAGCCGGCCGACGATCGAGCGCAGCGCGCCGGCCAGCACCTCCCGGGTGAAGTTGTCGATCTCGTCCTGCTGGTGCAGGAACCGTTGCGCGGCGGCCCGGATCGCGTCCTCGGTGCCGCCGACCTTGACGATCGCCACCCCGTGCAGGTCGGCGCGGATGCCCTGCTTGCTCACGGCGCCCCGGATGCCGACGTCGATCCGCCGGCTGGACAGGTCGAGCGACTGGAGCTTCTGCACCACCGGCAGCACGAACACCGAGGCGCCCAGCACGACCTTCTGCCCGGAGTTGTCGGTGGATCGCCCACCGTCCGCGGTCTGCGTGGTGCGGCCCTTGCGACCCGTGACGATGAACGCCTCGTTCGGGCCGGCCACCTTGATCCGGGAGAGCACGAAGAGCACCAGGACGAGCGCGAGGAGGACCGCGCCACCGATGGCGATGAGTAGGGCCATATAAGGAGTCCCGTCTACGAGGGGGAGGTCAGTAGGTCTCTACGTGCACGCTGGTCTCGCTGAGCGCCTGCACGACGAAGACCTGGGCGCCGATCGGGATCGGCTGGTCCGCGCGGGCGCTGAGCTTGACCGGTTGGCCGGCGAGGCGGATGCGGACCTCGCCGTACCCGTTGGCCGGCACCGGGGTGACGACCAGGCCGAGCGCGCCGACCAGGTCGTCACGGGTGGGGGTGGGGTCGGTGCGCATGTTCCGCGCCGCCCGGCTCAGCCGGGACGCCAACCACCCGGTGGGCACGGCCGCGAGCACGCCGCCGGCCACCGCCCCGACGACCATGCCAGGTGTACGCGCACCGAGCAGTTCGTTGACGATGGCCGCGCCGAACCCGAACGCCCCGGCGAAGCCGGCGACCGTCTCGATCGAGATCGGCCCGTCCACGTCGGCGTGCCCGAAGTGGAGCATCTCGGTGCCGAGCAGGGCGAGCGCGAGCACACCGATGCCCGCCCCGCCGATGATCAGGAAGATGAGCGTCCCCGTTGCCACGACCTTGACGGTATCGACGCCGCGCAACGGCGAACGGCCCGGCAGGACCCGAGATGATCTACCGATTCGGGCTGGCTGATGATGATCGAAAAGGGGGAGCGCCTATGGGCCTCGGCGAGTTATCTTCTGCGCCGCCGGCCGTTGCTTCGCCGGCCGCAAGCTCTACCTGGGCTTTCGTGACCGCGATCGGACCCGCGCCGAGCGGGCCGCAGCGGCGGAGGCGATCCGGGCCGCCGAGGAGTGGCGTTCAGCCCGACGCTGGTAGCCGGGCCGGTGAAGGAGTCCGCATCGGGGAGAATGGGCGGATGCGCTGGAGTGTGCTCGACTCACCGATCGGTGAGTTCTCCGTCGCCACCGACGGCACGAGCGTCTGCGGCGCGCACTTCGGCCGGGTCGAGGCGGCCACCGAGGAGCCTGACCAGGCGCTGTCCCGGCAGGCCGTCGACGAGCTGCGGGCGTACTTCGCCGGGGAGTTGACCGCGTTCACCGTCCCGGTGTCGGTGCCGCGCGGCTCCGACTTCGAGCGCGCTGTGTGGCGGGAGATGACGCGGATTCCGTACGGGGAGACGCTGACGTACGGCGAGGTGGCGCGACTGGTCGGCGATCCCGGAGCCGCACGGGCGGTGGGGGTCGCCTGCAACCGCAACCCGGTCCCGGTGATCGTGCCGTGTCACCGGATCGTCGGCGCGGGCGGCAAGCTGGTCGGTTTCGGTGGGGGCCTGCCCCGCAAGGTCAAGTTGTTGGAGTTGGAGGCCGGGGTCGCGCTGCGACACGCCTGGTCCTGAGCCGTCCCGCGGTAGCCGTCCGCGCCCGGGGGGCCTACCCGGCGCTGGGCGACCCTTCCGTTCCCGGCGGCGGGTGAGGTCCGGCCGGGCCACGGCGGGTCGACCGGGGTCCGCGGCCGGAAGAAGGCGTCGGCCGGTGGCAGGGCCAGCAGGACGAGCGCGACGAGTATCGCCACCGGCGCGCCCAGGCCCAGGGTGAGCAGCAGGGGCTCCAGCCACGCCGGCATGCCGTCTCGCGCCATCGCGGTGATCCGGTCGATGTTCTCGGCGGAGTACATGGAGGAGAGCGGTTGCGGGGATCGGACCGTTCCGACGGTGGCGCAGCAGGCGAGAAGGGGCGCCGTGGTCCAGGAGGCGATCCGCGTGCCGTTCACACCCACGAGGTTGGCGGCGGCGAGCGCGAGGAGCCCGATCGACAGCACCGCGGTCAAGAGATCAGCCGCCAGATCGGCGGTGCTGCCCAGGGCCGCGAAGGCCACCCCGCCCGTGGGCTCGAAGGACCTGGCGGCCGTTTGGAAGAAGTCTTGGTGCCAGTAGCCGAGGGGCAGTGCGGCCAGTTGCGCGACGGCGGCCAGGGCCAGCAGCAGGCAGGCCAGCGCGACGATGCGCGGCCGAGGAGGTCGGACCGGGTGCGGGACCGTCGCTGTGGTGCCGGCGCGGGAGGCCATGTCTCGATTATCGATAGCCTCCCTGACACCCGTGGTCCCGGAAACGGTGGCGGTGATCACCGGACAGCTTCCGTACCCAGGGAGTCGACCTATGCGAAAGGGCCGGGTCCGCACGGACCCGGCCCTTCGACGTGCTTGGTGACTCAGCGCGTCAGCGCGTGACCTCACCGGCGATGAACTCCTCGACGGCCTGGTGGGCGTCGTGGTCGGCGTACTGCACAGGCGGGGACTTCATGAAGTACGACGAGGCCGACAGGATCGGGCCGCCGATCTTCCGGTCCAGGGCGATCTTCGCGGCCCGGACCGCGTCGATGATGACGCCGGCCGAGTTCGGAGAGTCCCACACCTCGAGCTTGAGCTCGGCGTTGAGGGGAGTGTCACCGAACGAGCGGCCCTCCAGGCGGATGTACGCCCACTTGCGGTCGTCCAGCCACGGCACGTGGTCCGACGGGCCGATGTGCACGTCGCTCTTGCTCATCTCGTGCGGGATCTGCGAGGTGACCGACTGGGTCTTCGAGATCTTCTTCGAGACCAGCCGCTTGCGCTCCAGCATGTTCATGAAGTCCATGTTGCCGCCGAAGTTGAGCTGGTACGTACGCAGCAGCTCGACGCCGCGGTCCTCGAAGAGCTTCGCGAGGGCGCGGTGCACGATGGTCGCGCCGACCTGGCTCTTGATGTCGTCACCGACGATCGGCAGGCCCGCGTCCTCAAACTTCTTGGCCCACTCGGGGTCGGAGGCGATGAAGACCGGCAGGGCGTTGACGAACGCGCAGCCGGCGTCGATCGCCGCCTGGGCGTAGAACTTAGCGGCCTGCTCGGAGCCGACCGGCAGGTAGCAGACGACGACGTCGACCTGCGCGTCGCGCAGCGCCTGCGCCACGTCGACCGGGGTGGCGTCCGACTCCTCGACGATCTCGCGGTAGTACTGGCCCAGACCGTCGAAGGTCGGACCGCGCTGCACGCTCACGCCGGTCGGCGGCACGTCGCAGAGCTTGATGGTGTTGTTCTCGCTGGCGACGATCGCCTCCGCGAGGTCCATGCCCACCTTCTTGGCGTCCACGTCGAATGCCGCGACGAACTCCACGGCGTTGACGTGGTAGTCGCCGAAGGCGACGTGCATGAGACCCGGGACGCGGTCGTTCGGGTTGGCGTTCCGGTAGTACTCGACGCCCTGAACCAGGGACGAGGCGCAGTTACCCACACCGACGATGGCGACGCGGACGGAGCCCATAGCGTCTGCCTCCTTCTTTTCTGTCACGGCCGCTCATTCCTGGTCTCTCCAGGCGGAGGCGGGCTGTTGTCTTCTCGTCGGCCGCCGGCTGTCCCGATGTTCGGGACCGTCGGGGCTCGGCCGGAGCGCTCGTTGGCGATGAGCTCCTCCAGCCAGCGGACCTCGCGCTCACAGGCATCAAGGCCGTGGCGCTGCAGTTCCAGCGTGTAAGCGTCGAGGCGCTCGGCCGCCCGGCCCAGCACGTCACGAAGCCCTTCGCGACGCTCCTCGATCTTGCGGCGGCGACCCTCCAGAATGCGCAGGCGGGTCGCCTGGTCGGTCCGGGCGAAGAACGCGAAGTGCACACCGAAGCCCGTGTCGTCGTACGTCTCGGGCCCGGCCTGTGCGATCAGCTGGGCGAAGCGTTCCTTGCCTTCCGCGGTGATTTTGTAGACCACCCGACCTCGTCGGCTGGTCAGCGCGGGAACCTCCTCGGCAGTGGCGGGTGTCTCAGCAGCTTCGGTGATCCATCCCGCCGCCTGGAGCCTGCGTAGCGTGGGGTAGAGCGAGCCGTAGCTGATCGCCGCCCGGATCGCGCCGAGTTTGGCGGTCAGCTCCTTGCGCAGCTCATAGCCGTGCATCGGAGACTCCTGCAGGAGGCCGAGGATGGCGAACTCAAGCACTGGCCACCCTCTCTTTACCCTCCGGCGTGGAGTGGTAACCGCCGCGATGTATCGGACCGATACATCGCACGTTAGCGGGTCGCGCGGGCCAGGGCAAACCCCCGTTCCGAGATGTCGTCGTCACGGATTGTGAGCGTGGTCGCCTGCTCGGGCCGGACCGCGTACCCTTCTCCGCATGCGTACGCAGCGCCAGGTCGTCGACTACTCGCTTCAGAAGCGAGCAGTGCTGCGTGAGCTCCTGGCCGGCCGCGTCGGCACGTACGACGTCTGCGACGCGTCGCCGTACCTAAAGAACGCCGCTCGGTTCCACGGCGAGCCGACCGACCTGCGCTGCCCGATCTGTCGCAGCGAAAACCTGACCCTCGTCCACTACATTTACGGTGACGAACTCAAGCAGTCAGCCGGGCAGGCCCGGACACTGACCGAGTTGCCCGTGCTGGCGATGACGCTGCGTGAGTTCCAGGTCTTCGTGGTGGAGGTGTGCCTCGGTTGTGACTGGAACCATCTCGTCGAGCAGTACCTGCTCGGCCGGGACGGGCTGACCGGCGACGGCGACGGCACCAGCGAGCAGGACGCAGCGGGCGCCGAGAGCGGCGGTCGGCGGAGGCGAGAGGCGCAACGGTGATCTCAGCTGGTTGGACCGGCCCCGGGGCCGTGGACGAAACCCGGGACGGTCGACCGCTTGTTGGTCCGATTGGCCCCATTGATACGGCAATGACTCCGGTCGCCTGGCACCCCCGTGCCGGCGTCCCGGGTGAAGCAACTCACGGCAACCCGGTGGCGGCGCAGCCGCGCCCCACCGCGACCGGCAGGGTGTGAGGAATGAACTCGTACGGCGATCCCAGTTCTGCGCGCGGACGGGCCCAGTACTCGGGTCCGAACGGTGATCCCGGGGCGGGCGCGGACGACGCGTACCGACGATCCGGCGGTGACTCCGGCGGAAGCGGCTGGTCGGCCTCTGAGGGCGGCGCGGCAACCCCGGGCCGCGCCTCGGTGACGCCGCGGGCTGCCGGTGGTCGCGCCACGGTCGGTGGTTCGGCCTCGGTGCCCCCTCGTGGCGGTGCCGCCGCCGGGTCCGCCTCGGTGGGGTCGGCAGCGACCGGCCGGGCCGGTCGGGCCTCGGTGCCGGTGTCGCCGGCACCGGGCGTGGCCGCTGGCCGCGCCGGCGCCGGTCGGGCCTCGGTGCCCGTCTCCCCGGCGCCGGGCGCACCGGCAGGTCGGGCCGTGGTCGGTGCCGCCGCCGTCGGTGCGGCCTCGGTCGGCACCGCCTCGGCGGGTCGGGCCAGCGTCGGCTCCGCATCGGTCGGTGGTCGTGCGGCGGTCGCCCGGGCGAGCGTCTCACCGGTCTCCGGTGGGCCGGGCGGTCCGAGTGGGCCCGGCGGGCCGGGCGGTCCGGGCGGTCCCGGTCGGGGCGGTCGTGGCCCGGGTGACTCGGGTGCCGCGCGGGCGAAGAAGCGCAAGCGGATGAACCTGCTGATCGCCGGGATGGCCGTCTTCATCATGCTCGCCGGCATCGGCGTGGTCGGGTTCACCTACTACTCGACCAACGTGGTCATGCCGAACGAGATGCCGCTGCCACTCTCCACCACCGTGTACGCCAAGGACGGCAAGACGCCGCTCGCAAAGCTGGGCAGCGAGAACCGCACCTTCGTGACCATCCAGCAGATCCCGCAGCACGTGCAGGATGCGGTCGCCGCGGCGGAGGACCGGAACTTCTACCGGCACTCGGGCGTCGACTACAAGGGCATCGTCCGGGCCGCCTGGAACAACGTCTCCAACGGCGACAAGCAGGGTGCCTCGACGATCACCCAGCAGTACGCCCGCAACGCGTTCGAGAACCTCAAGGACGACACGTACGGCCGGAAGGTGAAGGAGGCCATTCTCGCCTCCAAGCTGAACGACAAGTACGACAAGCCGACGATCATGCAGCACTACCTGAACGTCATCTACTTTGGTCGCGGCGCGTACGGCATCGAGGCGGCGGCGCAGACCTACTTCGGCAAGCCGGCCATCAAGCTCAGCGTCGCGGAGGGAGCGGTCCTGGCCGCGCTGATCAAGCAGCCGCAGGCGACCGACACCCACAAGGGGTACGACCCGGCGGTCAACCCCACCGACGCCAAGACCCGCTGGGACTACGTGATCGGCGGCATGAAGAAGGAGGGCTGGCTCGACGCCCCCGGTCGGGAACCGGCACCGACCGAATACCCCAAGGTGCTGCCACCGAAAAAGGGTGGCAACGGCTTCGGTGTCGACAGCCCGCGCGGCAACGTCATCAACTACGTCCGGCAAGAGATGGACGAGATGGGTCTCTGCTCCGACAGCGGCGCGGAGGGCAAGACGAGCTGCGTCGACGCGCTGCGGGACGGCGGCTACCGGATCACCACCACCATCGACCCGAAGCTGCAGGCCGCCGCGGAGAACACCGCGATGCAGTCGAAGAAGGGCTCCGAGCTCTACGACCAGCCGAAGAACCTGATGGCGGCTGTGGTGTCGATCGACCCGTCGAAGGGTCGGGTGCTCGCCTACTACGGCGGTGACAGCGGCGCCGACTTCGACTACGCCGGCAAGAACATCGACAAGAACGGCGACCTGACCGGCGGGCACCAGCCGGGCTCGTCGATGAAGGTGTACACCCTGGCCGCCGCGATCGAGGCCGGTATCTCGGTCAAGTCGCACTGGGACCCCACGCCGTACAAGCCCAAGGGCTCCGACGTCGCAATCGGCAACGCCGGCCGCACCAACCTCAAGTGCGGCAAGTACTGCACCCTCGAAGAGTCCACGGTCCAGTCGTACAACGTTCCCTTCTACTGGGTCGCCGACACGATCGGCGCCGACAAGGTCGTCGACATGGCCAGGAAGGCCGGCGTGACCACCATGTGGGGCGTCGACCCGCCGCAGGCCTTCGACCTGTCGAAGAAGGGGCGGACCCCCTTCGACAACTACACCGCTTTCGGCAAGTACCCGATCACGGTGTTCGACCACGCCAATGCCCTGGCAACCTTCGCGAACGACGGCAAGTACATCAAGGCCCACTTCGTCGTCAAGGTGGAGCAGCAGGAGAAGGACACCGGCAAGTGGAAGGTGGTCGGCAGCGAGCGCATCAAGCCGGAGCAGCGGATCCCCAAGAAGATCACCGACGAGGTCACCGGCGTCCTGAAGCAGATTCCCAAGCCGAACAACATCTCCCTGGAGGACGGCCGCCAGGCCGCCGCCAAGACCGGCACCTGGGAGTACGACAAGGACGACAACTCGCACGCCTGGACGGTCGGCTACACCCCGCAGATCGCCACCGCGGTGTGGGTGGGCAGTAGGGACCCGAAGAAGCCGGAGATCCGGCTCACCGGCGGCAAGGACATCGGTGGTTCGACGCTCCCCGGCCCGATCTGGGAGAAGTACATGGACGCCGCCCTCAAGGGCCAGGAGGAGATCCCCCTGCCCGACATCACCGGCGAGGGCGACGTCACCAAGGGCAACGGCAAGGAGCCGCCGCCGCCACCACCGCCGACCAACCCGGGCGGTCAGCCCGGTCAGGGCACTCCCTGTAACCCGCTGATCGATCTGTTCTGCAACAACCCCGGCGGCAACCCTGGGGGCAATCCCGGCGGTAACCCCGGTGGCAACCCTGGCGGTAATCCCGGCGGTAATCCCGGCGGCGGTGGGACGGGTGGTGGCGGCGGGCTGTTACCCAGCCTGCCACCCAACCGAGACTGACCCACACCAGCGCACGACGCCGCCGCCGGCCGGACGACCTGTCCCGGCCGGCGGCGGCGTTTTCGTACCCGGAACTCCGTGCCAGGACAGGACGGGCACCCCTGTCGTACGGCAGGATGCCTCTTCATGAGCACCCAGTCGACGCCCGGCATCGACGACGCCGGAACCACTGATCACCCGTCTCGCTCCGACGGGTTCGTCCGCGGCATCTCCGGCGTCATCGGCGGGCCGCTCGGCGACCACGCGACCGCGCTGGACCGGCCGGCCGGTCGGGAGCGTCGCTTCTGGACCGCCGTGCGGATCGTGCTGGCGCTGGCGTGCCTCACACTCGCGCTGCACTGGGTGCAGAAATCGCCCTGCCAGGACGGCGCCTGGCAGAACAACGTCCAGTACACCCGGTTCTGCTACACCGACGTCCTTGCCCTCTACTACGCCGAAGGGCTCAACGAGGGCAAGGTGCCCTACCGCGACCACCCGGTCGAGTACCCGGTGCTGACCGGCTACTTCATGGGGGCGCTCGGTCTGCCGGTGCACGCCATCGGTGACGGCGACCCGAGCATCAACCAGGGCCAGTGGTTCTACAACCTCAACGCGCTGGTGCTGGGCGCGCTCGCGGTGGCCACGGTGGCGGTGATCCTGGCGTTGCGCCGCCGACGACCCTGGGACGCGGCGCTGTTCGCACTCGCCCCGGCGCTGGTGCTCACCGCCACCGTCAACTGGGATCTGCTCGCCATCGGGCTGGCCGCCTTCGGTCTGCTGGCCTGGGCCCGAAAACGACCGGCGGTGGCCGGCGTGCTGCTCGGGTTGGCCGGCGCGGCGAAACTCTGGCCGTTGTTCCTGCTCGGGCCGATCCTCATCCTGGCGCTGCGGGCCGACCGGGTTCGTGCCGCGCTCATCGCCATCGGTACGGCGATCGCCGCCGTGGTGCTGGTGAACCTGCCGGCCGCCCGGGCGTACCCGGAGAACTGGGACCGATTCTTCGAGCTGAACACCACCCGGCCAATCGACTGGGGCACGCTCTGGTACATCGGGCGCTACCTGGACGGCAAGGTCGGCAACGACCCCACCAAGCTCGGCCCGTTCGAGTGGCTCAACGCCAACATCCCAACCCTCAACACACTCTCGTACGCGCTGTTCGGGCTGGCCTGCCTCGGCGTGGCCGTGCTGGCGCTACGGGCACCGCGCCGACCGCGGCTGGCTCAGCTCGGCTTCCTGGTGGTGGCGGCGTTCCTCATCTTCAGCAAGGTCTGGTCACAGCAGTTCGTGCTCTGGCTGCTCCCGCTGGTGGTGCTGGCCCGACCGAAGTGGGGCGCATTCCTGGCCTGGCAGATCGCCGAGGTCTGCTACTTCGTCGCCTTCTACGGGGAACTGCTCGGCGCGGCAACCAGCAAGCCGGTCTTCCCGGAGGGGGTGTTCGTGCTGGCCTCGACGTTGCGACTGGCCACTGTGGTGGTGCTCTGCGTGTTCGTCGTCAAGGAGATCCTGCACCCCGAGCAGGACGCGGTGCGGGCCACCTACCCGGACGACCCGGACGGCGGCGTGCTCGACGGCGCCCCGGACGCCTCCTGGATAGACCGCTGGCGTCGCCCCGCGACGACCAGCGAACAGGCACCCGTCCCGGTGCCCACCACCTGACCCTCTAAGGCCGACTGCGGCCGGCACCACGTCAGGGTTTTCGGGGGAGCCCGCCCGGCGCAGGGATCAAGCCTGACCGCCCGGAGCCGGGCGGGCTCCCCCGAAAACCCGCCTTTAGAGGCGGTAGACGACAGCCTCCCCAACCTCCTGCCGGCTGATGCCGAGCGACTCGACCGGCGCGTCGATGCTGATCTCCCACGGCGTGCCAGCCACCTGACCGCGCAGCAGCACCACCGTGCGGACGCCGAGCGTGCGCAGGTAGTCGACGCTCGTCTGGTCCGGGAACGACTGGCTCACGCGACGGACGTCGTCGAGCTGGCGCGGCGTGAAGCCACTACCGCCGTTGACCACATCGGGGAACCCGTCGGTCGACCAGAGCATCACGTGCTGGTCCAGGCTCTGATTGCTGGGCAGCACCAGCATCGGCCCCTGCGCCGAACGCATCGCGGCCGGTGCGGTTGGCACCACCGGATGCGGGGTGGTGTTCAGGCCCTCGACGGTGACCAGCAGCAACGGCAGCAGGGTGGCCATCCGCAACCACGGCCCCGGCCACGACGGGATCCGCTGCGCGGTCAACTCGCGGACCCGGTCGGTGAGCGCGGTGACCGCGCCCGCCGCGAGCAGACCCAGCAACAACGTGGTCCAGAGCATCAACCGCCCGGGGGTACGCAACCCGCTCCAGCCCGGCAGATGCTCGAAGAGCGGCACGTAGGTGAAGGTGCCGTCGAAGAAACGGGTGCCCATCGCGAAGGCCATCGTCACCAGCACCCCGGCGAGCAGCAGCAGTCGGTGCCGCAGCCGCCAGACCGAGAAGAACAACCCGCCCGCGGCGAGCGCGTAGAGCACGAAGCCCGGCAGCAACGTCATCTCTGGGTGCCACGGCAGTGCCGCCCGGGCTCCCTCGTGCAGCCCACCCCAGATCCGGGACTCCCCGGGCGCCGTCACGAAGCCCGTCGCCGGCGGCGAGAAGAGGCTGATGTCGCCGATGGTGCGCTCGGCGTAGGGGTGCAGTTCGGTCACCTTGAAGAACGGGAACGCCATCAGCAGACCGACACCGGCGAACAACACCCCGCCGAGCACGTCGGCGACGAACAACCGGCGACCGAACGGAACGGCCTGGCCGGTGCGCAGCCGCCGCACGAAGAAGAGGACGGCAGCGACCAGCACCGCGCCGGCCAGGAAGTACGCGAATGGCAGCCCGATGCCGAAACCGAGGCTGAGCTGCCAGGCCGCCAGCAGCCAGCCGGCGTAGACCCAACCGTCGTGCCGGCGCTCCGGCCGGTAGCCGTGTCGGAGGGACCACCCGTGCCCGCGCGCCAACATCGCCAGCGCCAGCGGGATCCCCCCGTTGGAGAGCACGTGCAGGTGCCCGGCCTGGGCCAGCAGCCACGGCGCGTAGGTGTAGCTCACCCCGGCGACGGCCGCACCGATCCGGCCAGCTCCGAGCTGTCGGGCCAGCGCGTACGCCCCGAGCGTGGCGAGCGCGTGCGCCAGCACGAACATGATGTTGTAGCGCAGGATGGCGTCCTCGGGACCGCTGCCGAGCATCCCGGCCGGGGCGTACCCGAGCAGCGTGTCGGAGAACGCGAAGCTCCACAGCTCGGGGAAGAACGTGTTGGACTGCCACAGGCGCGCCGGGTCGGCCAGCAGGATGTGCCCGGACCAGGCCATCTGCCAGGCCTGCAGGCTCGGGTCCCAGTAGTCCTGCGGGAGGGTGTAGCGCGGATAGCGCAGCGTCGGCCAGGTCATCAGCACGGCCAGTGCCAACGCGCCGAGGGCGGCCAGGGTCCACTCGTGGATCAGGAACCGACCGACGGCCCGGCCCACCCGGGTGAAGATGGAGGGCCGCGGCTCGGGCGCGGAGGCGAACGCCTCCCAACGCTCCGGGCCGACCGGCTTCGCCTCGCCGTCGGCCTTGTCCGGCCCGTCAGCGTCGCTCGCCTTCGCGTCCTTGGCCGGGTCGCCGTCCTTGGTCGCGCCATCCACCGCGCCGCTGCCCTTGGCCGGGTCGCTGCCCTTGGCGGTGCTGTCGCTGGTTGCGGTGCCGCCCTCGGCGGTGTCCTGCTTGACTGCGGTGTCCTGCTTGAGCGCGGTGCCTTTCTGGGCCGCGGTGCCCTTGTCGCCGCGCCGGGACGCGCCCTTCTTGGCGGCAACACTCGTCGCGAGGTCGGCCTCGGCGTCGCCGTTCGGGCCGGCTCCGGTCAGTCCACCGTCACCTGATGACGGATGGTCCGTGGCGGTCTCGGCGGGGGCCGGGTCAGGGGTACGAGCCGACTGGGTGGGGGTGCCCGCTGCGGTCGTGGTGTCGGGTCGACTCTCGGCGTCCGCGCCGGCGGGGGTGGGCCGGGCGTTGCCGGTCCCGGGCTGTCCGCTCGTCATGCCGCCGGGCTCTCCGCTCCGAGCTGTTCACGCAGAAAGTCGATGTCGGCGGCCTGGCCGGTCACACCGCCCGGTGTCTCGACGACCACCGGCGCGCCGGCTGCCCGGATCACCGCCACCACCAGCTCGGGGTCGATCGTCCCGCCGCCCAGGTTGTCGTGTCGGTCCTGGCCTGAGTTGAACGCGCCCTTGGAGTTGTTGGCGTGCACCAGGTCGATCCGCCCGGTGATCGCCTTCACCCGGTCGACCAGGCCGAGCAGCTCCTCGCCGCCCGCGTACGCGTGGCAGGTGTCCAGGCAGAAGCCGACCTCGTAGTCACCGATGGCGTCCCAGAGTCGGGCGAGCGCGTCCAGCCGTCGGGCACAGGAGTTGTCGCCGCCGGCGGTGTTCTCGATCAGGACCGGTACGCCGAAACCACCGGAGTCCGCCGCGTAGGCGAAGGTCTTGCGCCAGTTGTCGAAGCCGACGGCCAGGTCGTCGCCGGCGTTGACGTGCCCGCCGTGAACGATCAGGCCCTTGGCGCCGATGGCGGCGGCCGCGTTGGCGTGCCCGAGCAGCAGCTTCCGGCTCGGGATCCGGATGCGGTTGTTGAGGGTGGCCACGTTGATGACGTACGGCGCGTGCACGTAGAGATCGACCTCAGCGGCGCGGAGCCGCTCGGCGTCTTCGCGAGGCTTGGGCGCCTTCCAACCCTGTGGGTCGGAGAGGAAGAACTGCACGGTGTCGGCGGACCGGGCGGCCGCCTCCGCCAGCGGGTCGGTCGAATCGACGTGGGCTCCGATACGCATGCGAGCGAGCCTACGTCGCGACCCCGACCGGCACGGCGACGGCCGGGGCGGTGTCGCGTCACCGGACGGACCGACGATCGTTGATGGCTTTGAACCGGCGACCAGCACCCGGTGCCGCCAGCGGCGCGAGCGTCGCACTCGGCGACCGGCGGTCGACGGCCGACAGCGAGGTCACCCCCGCCGCGCGGCCCGGCGCAGCGGGGGCGACCCCATCGCACACCGGCCACCGAGCGAAGACGAATCTCGGAAAATTGTGCTTTTCCCCCCGACAAGGTACGAGTGCTGTTGTACCGTCAGATAACAACACGATAAAGCTCCGCGGGGCGTCTTCGGTCCAACCTCATCGGTGTGGTCGTTCCTCCCCAGGTCCCACCCAAGGAATGCGGACCGGACGCCCCGCGGCCTCGTAGACGGGGGTCCACCATCGGCCGATTGACGGCCGGACGGTGGGCCCCCGTCGGCACGTCCGGGTCCGGGCCCGACCACCCCGGGCATGATCGTTGGGACCGGGTATCCTGGTCAGGTTGTCCGCGTCCGGCCGGGTTCCCTCGGCGCGTGCGGGCAGCGACACAAGACCTCCTGCCACGGAAGGACCGTGGCCGCTTAGCCCACAGGAGGTGAGCACGTCTTGCGTCACTACGAACTAATGGTCATCCTCGACTCCAGCCTCGAGGAGCGCACCGTCGCACCGTCGCTCGACACGTACCTGAACGTGATTCGGACCGCGGGTGGCTCGGTTGAGAAGACCGACGTGTGGGGCCGCCGGCGCCTCGCGTACGAGATCAACAAAAAGGCCGAAGGCATCTACGCCGTCATCGACCTGCAGGCCACGCCTGCTGCGGTGGCCGAGCTGGACCGTCAGCTCCGGCTCAACGAGTCCGTGCTGCGCACCAAGGTCATCCGACCGGAAATGCGCTAGAGCATCCAACCCCGGTTCGTCCGGATCAGCCTCCGCGACTCTGTCGTACGGCTCTGCGAGCCTGTACGACGAGACGCTGAGTGCGCGAGGAGATGGTCATGGCAGGAGACACCACCATCACGGTCATCGGCAATCTGACCGATGACCCCGAGTTGCGGTTCACCCCCTCCGGGGCTGCGGTCGCCAAGTTCCGAGTCGCTTCGACGCCCCGTTTCATGGACAAGGCGTCGAACGAATGGAAGGACGGCGAGCCGCTGTTCCTCGCATGCACCGTGTGGCGGCAGGCCGCCGAGCACGTCGCCGAGTCGCTGCAGCGTGGCGCTCGGGTGATCGTGTCGGGCCGGCTGCGTCAGCGGTCGTACGAGACCCGCGAGGGTGAGAAGCGCACCGTCATCGAGCTTGAGGTCGACGAGATCGGCCCGTCGCTGCGCTACGCCACGGCGAAGGTGCAGAAGATGTCCCGCTCCGGCGGTGGCGGCGGCGGCTTCGGTGGCGGCGGTGGCGGTGGCAACCAGGGTGGCGGCGGAGGCAACTTCGACGACCCCTGGGCTTCGGCTGCTCCTTCTCCCGCGCGTGCCGGTTCGGGCGCCAATTTTGACGAGGAGCCACCGTTCTAATGGCGCCTAGCGCTCGCGATCGCAAACCAGGAGCACGTGCAACGGCCAAGGCTGCGGCACTGCGCAAGCCCAAGAAGAAGGTGAACCCGCTCGACAAGGACGGGATCGCCTACATCGATTACAAGGACACCGCGCTGCTGCGCAAGTTCATCTCCGATCGCGGCAAGATCCGCGCTCGTCGGGTGACCGGCGTGACCTCGCAGCAGCAGCGGCAGATCGCCCGTGCGGTCAAGAACGCCCGTGAGATGGCGCTCCTGCCGTACACGGCCACCACCCGCTGAGAGGAGGCACCGATATGAAGATCATCCTGACTCAGGAAGTGTCCGGGCTCGGTGCCCCGGGCGACATCGTCGAGGTCAAGGACGGCTTCGGCCGTAACTACCTGCTGCCGCAGGGCTTCGCGATCGTCTGGACCAAGGGCGCGGAAAAGCAGGTCACGGTCATCAAGCGGGCCCGTGGGGCCCGCGAGATCCGCGACCTCGACCACGCCAACGAGGTCAAGGCTCAGCTCGAGGGTCTCAAGGTCAACCTGAAGGTCCGCGCCGGCGACGGCGGACGGCTCTTCGGCTCGGTCACCCCGGCCGAGATCGTCGACGCCGTCAAGGCGGCCAGCGGCCCGGTCCTCGACCGGCGTCGGCTGGAGGTGCCCGGTCACATCAAGTCGATCGGCGCCTACCCGGTGAAGATCAAGCTGCACCCCGAGGTGACCGCGTCGTTCAACCTGAACGTCGTTCAGGGCTGACGTCCGCACACCACCACGAGGGCCCGCACCGAGCGATCGGTGCGGGCCCTCGTGCGTACGTCATCCAACCCGGCACTGCCCGGGCCAGGGTGGACCCGCCCGGCGTGCCCGACAGGTCACCCAGTGCCGCCCCGACCTGCCTCCGGCCCAGCGGAGGAGGCCCCGGCCCGATGCCCGCCCGGTCTGGCCCCGGCCCGCAGACGGGTCACCCGATGGGCTGGCCGGTCACCGCGCTGATCAGCACCGTGGAGAGACCGCCGCCCACCACCGCGGCGGCGACCGCGATGGTCGCCGAGCGCCACGTCGTACCCACCCGGCGTAGCAGCGCCGCCACCACCAGACTGCTCACCAGCGCCAGACCGAAGCGCGGCGAACCGGCGAGAAGTGACTCCAACGCGCGGGACCGGGCGGACTCACACCCGCCCCCGCTGATATCGGTCACACAACCAGCAGGCGCCTGGCTGTCCAACGTCAACAGCCAAACGAAGATCAGCATGGCCGGCACCAGGTAACAGGCCGCCGTGTACAGCAGAGGCCGGACGGACCCACCCGGGTCCGGATCCAGCAGGTCGTCCTCCAGACGCCGGGCCCAGGCACCCGTGGCCGCCGACTCGACCCGCCGACGTACCGACGCCGTTCCCACCGCCGGCCGGTCCGCCCGACGCCGGGAGGGCGCCCCCGCGCGCGGCGCACCTGCCCGCGGCGCAGGCGCGCTGCGCGGCCGTGGGGCCGTGTATCCCACCACCGGAGACCGCGGGGCCGACGTCGTCGGGTCCATCCAGCGCGGGTCGTCATCGGCCAACCGAGTGCCGGACCAGAACCCGTCCTCCCGGCTCGGCCACCCCTCGGCCGCCACCGAGCGATCGGAGCGCGGCGCCAGCGTACGGTCCCACTGGTCGTCCTCGATCGCGGACCGCTCCCACTGGCCGGTGCGGTCCGACCGCTCCCAGCCACCAACGCTCTCCACCGCCGACCACTGCCCGCTCAGGTCCCCGCTGTCCGCGCCGGCCGCCGGCGGCCACGCGTGCACGCCCGAGGCGTCCCACGGGTCCACCGCAGGCGGGTACGACGGTTCGGGTTCCGCCACCCGGTCCGCTCCCCGGGCCCACGGGTCGGCCGCCGGACGGGACCACGACTCCTCCGCCGCACGTCGACTACGCCGGCTGGGACGGCTCGGCTCCTGCTCCGGCACCTGCTCGCTCGAGGCGGACTCCAGGTCCCCGCCCGACCAGATCACCTGCGGACGGCCAACCGGCGCACGGCGGGGACGCCGGTCCGAGACAGCGCCAGAGACCGGCTCGTCCTCCCCGGCGTCGGCCCGTCGGCGGCCGGCATACCCCTGATCCTGCGGCCGGTCGAGCGTCCACTCTCGGGTGTGGTCCGAATCTGGCGCCGGACCGATCGCCGCCTGCTCCCGCCGACGCGTCTCGCCGCCCCGCCGCCGACCACTCGACGACTCGGCGGACCGCCGGCCCGCGCCGGACGTCGGCCGCTCGGGCTCGTCCTCATCCTCGTCCGGTGCCGCGTGGCGACCGCCGCCGTCCGCGTGGCGAACCCCTGACTCCAACGCCCACCGGGGTAGGTAGGCGTCGACAGGCTCGTCCTGGCCGCGGTCCAACGCGCGCCGTCGGCTGGAGGTGCGGTAGCGCCCGTCCTCGTCGTACGGGTCAACCGGAACAGACGCCGCGCGCTCACCCCACGAGGCGGTTGGCTGGCGCTCGCGCGGGCTGCCATCGCCGCGTCCCCAGTCCCGGTAATTCACGGCCGGAGTGTGACCCTTCTGAACCGAAAGCGGAATCCGCTGTCCAGGTGTAGCCGTTCGCTGGAGATAGTACGGGACGATCGTGTCACAGGCCCGACCGAAATATTCTCCTCCACAGGCTGGGGAGCATGTTTCCCCAGGTCAACGACTTATGGCTGAGAATTCCCCAATGGTTGTCCACAGGCTGTGCACACGCTGCGCACATGCTGTCCACCGGGATCCACAGGTTGTCCCGAGGCTCGTCCACCGGCGTTGTTGAGTCTCTGACCTCGGGGTCCGTATGGTTGGCCCTCGACCGCCGGCGATGGCCCCCGATCGACCGGCCCGGTCGGACGGAAGTGTCGTACCCCAGCGGTAGAGCTGGGGTTGGATCCGGCGCAGTGGAGGGGGGACCCGTGTCGGTCACCGACGACATGCGGGCAGAGCCACGCTCCGGCGGAGGCCAGCCACCTGCGCAGCGGGATGGCCAGTTCGACAAGACCCCGCCCCAGGACGTCGCGGCCGAGCAGTGCGTCCTCGGCGGCATGCTGCTCTCCAAGGACGCCATCGCCGACGTCGTCGAGATCCTCAAGACCAACGACTTCTACCGGCCGGTGCACGCCACCATCTTCGACATCATCCTCGACATCTACGGCCGCGGTGAGCCGGCCGACTCGATCACGGTCGCGGCTGCGCTCGCCGACTCCGGGGATCTGGTACGCATCGGCGGCGCGCCGTACCTGCACACCCTCATCGCCAGCGTGCCCACCGCCGCGAACGCGGCCTACTACGCCCGCATCGTCAGCGAGCGGGCGGTGCTGCGCCGGCTGGTCGAGGCCGGCACCAAGATCGTGCAGCTGGGCTACGGCACCGCCAGCGGCGGCAGCCGCGACGTGGACGACGTCGTCGACCTCGCTCAGCAGGCCGTGTACGACGTCACCGAACGGCGGGTCAGTGAGGACTTCGCGGTCCTGGCGGACATGTTGCAGCCGACGCTGGACGAGATCGAGGCGGTGGGCGCGACCGGCGGCATGATGACCGGCGTCCCGACCGGCTTCAGCGACCTGGACCGCCTGCTCAACGGCCTGCACGCCGGGCAATTGATCATCGTGGCGGGCCGACCGGGTTTGGGCAAGGCGCTCGCACTCGACACCCCACTGCCGACCCCGGGCGGCTGGACCACGATGGGCGAGGTCAAGGCGGGCGATCAGCTTCTGGCGGCGGACGGCAGACCCACCACGGTCACACACGCCTTCGACGTCATGCACGACCGCCCCTGCTACGAGGTGGAGTTCTCCGACGGCACGGTCATCGTGGCCGACGCGGAGCACCTGTGGAAGACCACCAGCCGCGCGAGTCGGCGGCAGGCCCCAGCGCGGCAGAGGCGGCACTGGCCCGAGTCGTCGCTCGCCAACGTACGTGCGGCACATGAGCGGCTGACCTCCCTGCGGAACCAGCCGATCACGCTCTTCGACACGATTGAGCAGGTTGGGCCGGAGTTCCGACACGTCCTGCACACCGTCGCCCGTGAGGTCGGGTCGGTCGGTCGGATCAGCCGTCCCATCGTCCGCAACGGCAAGCCGCAGAACTGGACCGCGCCCGGCTATCCGGCTGGTCCGCTTCTGAGCGCCCTTCTTCAACGAGCTGAGCGGGAGGTCAATGCCGGCAGTCGGGCCGACCACGACGGCGTCGTCACCACTGCCGAGATCGCAGCCACGCTGCGTACTGACACCGCCCAGCGGCGGCTCAACCATGCCGTACGGAATTGCGCTCCCATCCAACTCCCGGACCGTGAGCTGCTGGTCCCGCCCTACACCCTGGGGACGTGGCTCGGTGACGGGCACAGCGACGCCAGCCGCTTCACCACGGCAGATCCGGAGATAGTCACGCTGTTGCGTCAGATCGGGGTCGCGGGGAACAAGCACATCCCGGGCGCCTATCTGCGCGCCTCGGAGGCTCAGCGCAGGGCGTTGCTCGCTGGGCTGATGGACACCGATGGGACCGTCGCCCCCGCCGGCAACCTGCAGTACACGTCGACCTCGAAGCGGCTGGCTGATGACGTACGCGAACTCATCGTCAGCCTCGGCTACCGCTGCACGGTCAACGCGAAGCCGACGCCCGGCCGCACCCGCGAGTCGTCGATCGCGTACACCTTGAATTTCTCCACCCCGGACGTCATCTTCCGGCTCAAGCGCAAGCAGGATGCACACGCTGAACGCCGCCGGACCACCTCCGACGTCCGAACGACCTCGCGGTTCATCGTCGACGTCCGGCCCGTTCCCAGCGTTCCCGTGCGGTGTGTGACCGTCGATAACGACGAACACCTGTACCTGGCCAGCCGGGCGATGATCCCTACCCACAACAGCACGGCCAGCATGGACTTCGCCCGAAATGCTGCGATTCGCGCAAACCAGGCGGCCGCCATCTTCTCGCTGGAAATGAGCAAGGTCGAGATCGTGATGCGGCTGCTCTCCGCCGAGGCGCGGGTGCCGCTGCACGTGCTGCGCAGTGGTCAGCTCTCCGACGACGACTGGACCAAGCTGGCCCGGTGCATGGGTGAGATCAGCGAGGCGCCGCTCTTCGTCGACGACACGCCGAGCATGAATCTAATGGAGATCCGGGCCAAGGCTCGGCGGCTCAAGCAGCGGCATGACCTCAAGATGATCGTGGTCGACTATCTCCAGCTGATGACCTCACCGAAGCGGACCGAGAGTCGTCAGCAGGAGGTCGCGGACCTGTCCCGTGGCCTGAAGCTGTTGGCCAAGGAGGTCGAGTGCCCGGTGATCGCGGTCAGCCAGCTGAACCGTGGTCCCGAGCAGCGCACCGACAAGCGACCCCAGCTGTCTGATTTGCGTGAATCTGGCTCAATTGAGCAAGATGCCGACGTTGTCATCCTGCTGCACCGCGACGACTACTACGACAAGGAGTCGCCGCGGGCCGGGGAGGCGGATTTTATTGTTGCCAAGCATCGGAATGGCCCTACCGACACGGTGACCGTCGCGGCCCAATTGCACCTGTCCCGCTTCGTCGACATGGCCATCGGCTGACCGGCGTCGCACCCCGTCGTCGGTCAGCCGAGCAGTGGGAACCAGCCCGCTGACTCACCCAGCTCCAGCCGGTCCCGGTCGGTCAGCGGGACGCGCCCGGTGGCCTTCAGCAGGAAGTCGTGGTCGTCCCACGCGGTGGGCCGAACGGTGTCGTCGCTGAGCAGGCCGTCCATGGTCGCCACCGCGACGCGTACCGCCAGTGGGCCGGGTGGCGGCGCGTCGGGCAGTTCCAGCGTCAGGTCCAGGTGGTGGACGACGGCCTCGGTGGTCAGGGTGGCGACGAGGTCCGGTACGCGCAGCACGTGTCCCTGCGTGGTCACGTACCCGTCGGGGTCGGCTGACGCGGCGGCGCGGACCGCCGCCGGGGCGGTGTCCCGCCAGAGGTCGACGATGTTGGTCGGACGGTCGAAGGCGGCAGCCGAGCGGCGTACCCACCAGGCGTGCCGGGCGGCCTGGTCGTCGCCGCCGGGAAAGTCACGCCAGTAGCTCACGTCGTCGACGTCGGCGGGGCCGTTGGCGGGGCTGGCCAGGGTGACGAGTGCCCGCTGGGCGTCGCCGAGCACGTGCAGGAGCAGGTCGGCGATGAGCCAGCCCTGGCAGCGGGTCGCTCGTTGCAGGCCGGCGTCGTCCAGGCCAGCGACCACTGCGGTGATCCCGTCGTACGCCTGGGCCAGCGCCTCGTCCGGTCTGGTCGCGGTCATGCGATTCAGCCTCGCATGAAGTGTCGTGCCCGCCAACGATCAATGGCCCGGGTGATGTGCCCGGGCCGACGCGCGATCGACCCGGGCGGAAGATCGGCTTGGGATCAGCCGAACATCTCGTCGAGGAAGCCCTTGCGCTTCTTCTGCCGGTAGTGGCCGTGGTAGCCGTGGTGCTGCTGCTGCTGGTGGCCGTAGGCCGGCTGCGGCGGGTAGCCGTGGGCGGGCGGGGGCGGCGGCGGGACAGCACCGTAACCGGGCTGGTGCGGCGGGGGCGGCGGGGGCGGGTAGCCGGCCGGCTGCTGCGCGGGTTGCCCTGGCGCGCCGCCGGTCTGTTGGCGGCTCCAGTTGGCCTCCGCCTCGAACAGCTTCTCCAGCTCGCCGCGGTCCAGGAAGATGCCTCGGCACTCCCCGCACTGGTCGATGACGACGCCGCTGCGCTCGTACTGGCGCATTTCTCCGTGACACTTGGGACAGGTGAGGCTACTCATCGCCCGACGGTACCCGGTGGACCTATGCAGTTGCTGTGAGCGCCTCGGTGACTTCTTCGTCGGACACCTCGTGGAAGTCGTCGTAGTAGACGCTCACCGCGCCGAAGTCCGGCGGGCGTTGGGCGCAGATGACCTGGTCGGCTTCGGCGGCGACCAGTTCGTACGCCTCCTGCGCGCCGACCGGGACCGCGACCACGACGCGGTGCGCCCCGAGTTGGCGGACGACCTCGACGGCGACGCGGGCGGTTGCGCCGGTGGCGAGACCGTCGTCGACGATCACGGCGGTGCGTCCGGTGAGGTCCACCTGGGGGCGATCGCCCCGGTAGAGCCGTTCCCGGCGTTCCAGTTCGGCCTGCTCCCGATGGCGGACCTCGGCGATGTCGTCGCTACTGAGTCGGCTGGCCACCGCGTCGTTGAGCACCTGGACACCGCCCGGCCCGAGCGCGCCGAAGGCGACCTCCCGGGCCCACGGCATGCCGAGCTTGCGGACGACCAGCACGTCCAGTGGCGCGCCGAGCCGTTCGGCGACGACCCGGGCGACGGGGACGCCGCCACGGACGAGGCCGAGGACGACGACGTCCGGTTCGCCGATGAGTGCGGTGAGCCGTTCGGAGAGCACCCGGCCCGCGTCGGCCCGGTCGCGGTACGTGGTCATGTCTTCAGGTCTACGCCCTGACGAGCGGTTCCGCTCGAGAGTTACGCCGAAGTGGTCCGACCGGACCGCTCGTCGGCAACCGCGGTGTTCGGCGTGTCGACTGGGCGGTGCAGCGCGGGTGCCCAGGTCAGCAGGGCCAGCGGGTACAGCAGGTAGCCGAAGCGGGTCGTCGGCATCAGGGCGATGGCGGCGAGCAGTCCGTACCCGCAGATGAGTGCGGTGGCGACGGCGGTGCGGGGCGGGCGGCGGGCGAGCCGGACGGCGATGGCGACGCCGGCGGCGACCAGCAGCGCGGCGGCGATCAGCCGGCCGGCGGGTAGCGCGCTGGCGATCAGGTAGCCGGGGAACGGGGACTGCGCGGGACTGGTGACCAGCCCGTGGCCGAGGGGGAAGCGCAGCACGTTCTCGGTGAGGGCGTCGCGGTCCACCAGCAGCGCCGGCAGTAGTGCGGCGATGGGCAGGCCGATGGCGCCGGCGGCGACTCGGGTGCCGGCGCGCCGGGTCAGACCCCAGACGATCAGGACCAGGGCGACCGGCCAGGCGAAGAGCTTCAGAGCGCCGGCGAGCCCGACCGCGAGGCCGGCCCGGCCGGGTCGGTTGGCGGCGGCGAACGCGAGGGCCAGCAGGCAGAGCGCGAGTACGGGTAGGTCGTCGCCGCCGGTGGCGAGGGTGAGGGCACAGATCGGCAGTACGGTGGCGGCCTGCACGCCGCGCAGCAGGGCTGCGTCCCGCCGCTGGGTGGCGGCGGAGGTGGCCTGACCGGCGGTGATCGGTGTTCCGCGGAGGGCGGCCACGGCCAGGGCGAGCGCCAGTGCGGTGCCCACCGCGAACCAGACCCGGGAGTCGGTCCACCAGGTGTCGAGAAGTGCTCTGGGCAGGCCGAACATCGCCATGCCGGGCTGGTACGGGGTGTAACCCATCAGTTGCTCGCCGGGTGGCAGGGCGGCGATGGCGTCGGGTCCGAGGTAGGGCGTGCCGTGTTCCAGGAGGCGGGCGCCGGCCTGCTCCACGACCAGCACCTCCTCCTGGGCCCGGTCGGTGCGCCCGCCGGCCCGGTCGATGCTCTGCCAGGCCAGGGGGAGCAGGGTGGTGGCCGCCCAGGCGAGACCGGTGACCGTCCAGCGGGCCGGCAGACCGGTCAGCCGGGAGGTCGGAGAGCGTCGACGCAGCAGGAGTTGGGCGATCACCGTCAGGGTCGCGAGCAGGTAGCCGACGGCGGCGACCGCGCCCCAGGCGCGGTGCGGCAGCAGGGTCGACGTGACCGCGGTGATCGCGGCGAAGGTGGCCGAGACGGCGTAGAGGCCCAGGTCGAGGGCGAGTCCGTCAGCGGCGCTGTCGAGCGTCCGCCAGTGCCAGCGACGGCGGCGGGCGGTCGGGTCGTCGACGATCACGCGCGACAGTCTGGCAGACCTGGCTGCCCGCGTGCCGGGCCGATGCCTGCTCAGGCGGGCAGGTGTGGGAGGCGGTCGGGGCGGGAGCGGCCGGCCTGGCGGCGGTTCTGGCTCAACCGGATCACCGCCCCGGCGTCGTGCAGCGGCGCGGCCAGGGCGCCCGGTCGGCCGCCCGAGCCGCGTTGCATCGCCGCGAGCAGGGTGCCGGACGGCATCGGTCGGGCGAACAGGTGCCCCTGGCCGGCGACGCAGCCCAACTCCCAGAGGGCCCGCCGCTGCGGCTCGCTCTCCACCCCCTCGGCCACCACGTCCAGGTCGAGGCTGCGACCCAGGTCGAGGGTGGAACGGATGACGGCGGCGGCCTCCGCCGAACTCTCCATCGTCGTCACGAAGCTTCGGTCGATCTTCAGCTCGTGTACCGGGATCCGGGAGAGCAGCGAGAGGGATGAGTATCCGGTGCCGAAGTCGTCCAACGCCAACCGGACTCCCTCGTCGCGCAGTCGGCTGAGCACCCGGTCGACCACGTCGAGTTGGCTGAGGGTCAGCGTCTCGGTCAGCTCCAGGACCAGTCGGTCCGGTGGTAGGTCGTGGGCGCGGAGGCGGGCCAGCACCGAGCCGGGGAACCGCGCGTCGAGCAGGCTGCGCGGGGACACGTTGACCGCGACCGGTACGTCGAAGCCGGCGTCGCGCCACGTCACGGCCGCGATCAGCGCCTGGTCGAGGATCGCTTCGGCGAAGGCCGGTAGCAGACCCGACCGTTCCACCGCCTCCAGGAACCGCAGCGGGTCGATCATGCCGTGGGTGGGGTGGTGCCAGCGGGCCAGCGCCTCCGCGCTGGTCACCTGACCGGTGCCCAGGTCGACGATCGGCTGGAAGTTGACGACGAACTCGTGGTCGGCGACGGCGCGCGGCAGGTCACCGCCGAGGGTGAGGCGACCGAGGTCGGCGGTGTCCCGGGTCGGGGCGTACGTGGAGATCCGTTGCCCGGCCCGCTTCGCCTGGTACATGGCCACGTCGGCGCGGCGCAGCAGCTCGGCCATGCCACCGTTGGACGGGGCGCCGGAGATCCCGCCGCTGGCCTCGACGCTGATCCGCATGCCGTCCAACTCGAACGGCTCGTGCAGGGTGGCGAGCAGCGTCTCGGCCCGGTGCGCGGCCACCGCCGGGGCCGGTAGACCCCGCAGGAGTACGGCGAACTCGTCGCCCCCGAGGCGGGCCACCAGGTCGGTCGCCTGGGCCGCACCGCGCAACCGGTCGGCCACCTGCACCAGCACCTGGTCGCCTGCGGCGTGCCCGAGGGTGTCGTTGACCTCCTTGAAGTGATTGAGGTCGATCAGCACCAAGGCGGTCACCCCGTCGGCGTGCCGGGTGCTCAACTGCTCGGTGCCCTCGTCGAGGAGGTGCCGGCGGTTGGCCAGGCCGGTCAGCGCGTCGTGCGAGGCCGCGTACGCGTGCTCGTCGGCGACCCGGGCCAGTTCGGCGTACGCCTGGGCGTTGCGGACGGCCGTGCAGAGCGCGGAGGCGAAGGTGCGCAGGGTGTACTGCTCCCGCTCGGAGAGCTGCACCGGGCCGCGGAAGCGCAGGCGAAGCAGCCCGACGTCGACGGTCCGGTCATGGCCTTCCAGCGGCGCGGGGACGATCGTGCCGTCCACGTCGGTGGGCGTGCCGGTCGGGCCGTCGAAGGTGATGCCGCCGGTGCCACCGCGCACGGTACGGCCGCCGTCGCGCAGCTCGATTTCGACCTCGTCGGCGGAGAACAACTCGGCGGCCTGGGTGACGGCGGTGGTGAGCACGTTGTCCAGGTCGACGACGTTGAGCGCGTCGGTGGTGCGGGCCAGCCGCTGCCACGCCTGCTGCTCGGTGCGGCCACGGATGCGTGCGGAGTAGGCCAGGTGCAGGCTCAGGACCAGAGGTGGGACGGCGAGCAGTAGCCGGGGGTCCATCTGGAGAGTGAGCAGGGTCAGGGCCGCCACCACGAACCGGACCGCGTACCCGGCCAGGCGAAGATCCAGGTTGCTGCGGAACTGGGCCGAGATCTTGGTGCCGGAGGCGAGCGCGATCACGGGTATCGCCAGCACTTCGTCGAGGACGGCGGCGACGACGTAGGCGACCGACAGGATCCCCACCAACTGCGGGGCATGCATGGCGGGCCAGGTCCAACCGAGTAGCGCGAAGGCAATGCCTGCCCCGGCCGCGACGAGAATGTTCTTGCCGACGCCGAAGGCCAGTTTGATCGGTGGCAGACGGGCTGAGGCGATGGTGATCCCGATGCAGGTGCAGAGCACCACCCATGGCACGGGGGCAATGGCAGCCGCAAGGACGATCGCCGCCTCGCTCCAACTGATCAGGTGCACCGTGGACCGGACCCGTACGCGGGCCTTGACGAACGCACCCAGGGCGATCATGGCGGTCAGCGTTACCAGGGTTGCTCCGTCGGGTGTCGGAGCCTCGGCCGCAGGGAAGGTCAGTCTCAGGGAGGCGAGCGCAACGACCGTGGCGGCAACGACGAGGAGACCGACGATCAGCCGTAGCCGTCGATCGGTCCCGTCATCGCGTCGTTGTGAAGAGGCCACGCAACTCCTGGATTACCTCGCCTGTCGTGCTCGCAACCATATCGCCGGGCGATGCAGAAGTCCTGCACCGATGTCAGCCCCACTCGTTTCCGCGCATTTCACCCACCCTCTCCTTCGTGTGGTTGTCGGGCTCTGTGGGAGCCGACTCTCTACGAATGGAGCTTAAATGGGGTTGGCCCTAGTTAGGGACGATAAATGTCGTTATCCTCAACATTAGTTAATCCTGTACGCATAAGTGACATTCTGTTTGCGTTCCGGTGCGGAGAGCGCTGGGATGCTCGCCTGCTGCAGCCGGTCCGTTGCGGAATGTCGCGAGCCGTGCCGACTGATTAGACCGCGCCCTCAGTGTGGGTGTTGGGGTGCCGCAACTCATCCGCCGATTCGGTCGACCGCTCGCCAGCTTCAGGCACGGCGCCCCTTCGTCGACTACGCACCCAACCGGTCGCAGATGGGCATTGATGATGGTGGCACTACCCCGGGTCGTTCCGGTGGCCGGGGCTTGTGCGGCAACCAGTAGTTGAGGGCTTTCGCTCCTTCTTTCCGTGATGTGGCGGGGGTTGGGAACGCTGAGGCAACAGATGGTTCTTGCAATGTTCGCATTGCACGCCTCGTCCCGTCGCAGTCGACGACCGCGGGAGCGTTCGAGCCGGCCGCTCATTGGCGTCGGGCGTTACATCCGGTGCCCGTAAGCTTCGTTGCGTGATCGGCTGAATACCCCGCTGGGGCAGGGGGACGGGTGGAGATACAACTTCTGGGCGGCCTCTCGGTGCGACTGCTCGCTCGCAAGCTGCACCTGGGTACGCCTAAACAGCAGGCTGTCTTCGCGATGCTGGCGATCCAGCCCGGTCAACTGGTGACCGTCAACGACTTGGTTGACGAGCTGTGGCCGGACGGCCCGCCGCGTTCCGCGGTGGCGAACGTACGGACCTACGCAGCCAATCTGCGCCGGACCTTCGAAGCTTCCGAGTCTGGTCGGGGCGTCATCGTCAGGCAGCAACGCGGCTACCGGCTCACCCTGGAGCCGGAAGCTATCGACGTGTTCCGCTTCGAGATGGAGTGCGCTGCGGGCCGCGAAGCGCTGATGGCCGGCCAGGTGGACCGCGCCCTGGAGCGGTTGGGGTCCGCATTGGCGTGCTGGCGGGGGCCGATGCTCGCCGGCATGTCGCTCGGGCACGTGCTCCGCGCACGTGTGGTGGCCGCCGAGGAAGAGCGTCTGCTGGCCGTGGAACTCCTTGCCGACGCACAGCTCAGAGCCGGGCGGAGCGACCTGGCCATCCCCCTGTTACGGCAGGCCATCGCCCGTTATCCCCTCCGAGAACCGGCGTACGCCCTTCTCGCTCGGGCGCTGCACGAGCGAGGTGACCACGCGGGCGCGCTCGTCACGTACGACGAGGTCCGGACGAAGCTGATGGCCGAACTCGGCGTCCTCCCGGGTTCCGACCTGCAAGCCCTCTACCGCACGATCGTTTCGGCGGTGCCGTCTCAGCGTCCGGCGAACCGCGCCGCATCCCGTCCGGCTGGCCGGAGCGCCCGCCTTGTTTCGAAGGCACCTTCCCCAGGCGGTCCTCTGGTCGCCGACAGTGCACCTCGGCCCGACCCGGTGGATCACCTCCCCCGAGCGGTCACCGACTTCGTCGGTAGGGAGGACGTGGTGTCGCGGGTGCTGGCGGAGACCTGGCGGGTTGAGGAGCGGGTGCCAGCCGTGCACATCATCGATGGCATGGCGGGTAGCGGCAAGACGACCCTCGCCGTGCACCTGGCCCGCCGGCTGTCCGGTCGGTACCCGGACGGCGCGCTGTTCATCGACCTGTGCGGGCACGGCGAGAAGAACCGGGTCGAGCCGGCCAGTGCTCTGGTTACCCTGCTTCGACAGTTGGGCGTTCCGGCTGGCCGTGTACCTGTGGAGTTCGACGACAGAGTGGAGTTGTGGCGACAGGAACTGGCCCGCCGAAGGTCGGTGGTAGTGCTCGACAACGCGGCGAGCAGCGAGCAGATCATGCCCCTGCTGCCGGCCGAGCCGACCACCGTCGTGCTGGTGACCTCCCGGCGGCGTCTCTCCCATCCGGATGTCGGGCCCTCGCGGACACTGCCGCTCCTGAACCAACAGGAGAGCGTGGATCTGCTCAGCCTGAGCGTCGGTCGGGACAGGGTCGAAGCAGAGCCAGAGGTAGCCGCCGAGGTGGTGCGTCGGTGCGGATATCTCCCTCTGGCGATTCGGCTGGCTGGTGCCAGACTGGCGCATCGGCGCGGCTGGAGGTTGGCCGACCTTGCCGGACAGATGGCTGGCGACGCTCCGGTGCTGCACCACCTCGCCCAGGAAGAGAGCACTGTCACCGGGGCCTTCGCCGCCTCCTATGAGCCGCTTCCGAGTTCGACCAGGCGTGTCTTCCGATTCCTGGGCCTGTACTCCGGTAGCCGCTTCAGCACGCCGGCAGTCGCCGCGTTGACCGGCCTGACGATCGCGGAAGCTCGCGCGGCGCTCGACGACCTCGTCGACGGAAACCTGGTGGAGGACCTGGACTCGACGCGATATCGACTGCACGACCTCATGCGGCAGTACTCCATCGAACTGTGCTTGCGTACCGAATCCGCGAGCGACCGAAAAGCCGGGCTGGCTCACCTGTTCGACTTCACTCTGGGGGTGGCACTGAGGGTCGCCAAGACCCTGGAGTTCAACGACCTGGGATCTCGCGTCACACACCTTCCGTTCGGGCGAACCGAGTTGATCGACGCGATCGGGGAGCCCACGGCCGACTGGTTGGAGACCGAGCGGACGGACCTGGTGACGATGGTGAGGTCAGCGCTCGATGAGGGTTTCCACGAGCACTGTTGGCGACTCGCGCGAGCCCTCTGGCGATTCTGTTACATCCGTGGGTACTTCGAAGACATCATCACGACCCATCGGTACGCGCTGAACGCGGCGGAAGCATCCGGGGACGCCGACGCAACCGCATTGATGAACAACTACCTCGCTTCCGGCTACGTCCGGACCGGCGACAACCGGGCGGCGCTGCACCATCTGACCCGCGCTGTGAGCCTCGCCGGAGACTCGCGGGACGTGCTGAACGCCGCCCGATACCGCGCCAATCTCGCGGCCGTCTACTGGTGGAGTGGCAATCTGACCGAAGCGGTGACGGTCGGTCTGGAGTGCCTGCGCGACTACAAGGGGTACGGCAATGTCAGGGTGCCGATGGTGCTGCCGAATCTCGGCATAGCGCTGACGGCTCTGGGTCGCTACGACGAGGCGCTGCGGATACATCGCCTGCACCTGGCGTGGGCCCGGACGAACTCCGACGAGTTCCACACGCTCAACGCGCTCAGCCACATCGGCGCCGTACGTCTGAGAATGGGCGACCTTCCCCAGGCGATCCGAATTCTCCTGGCTTCGTTGGCCCTACGGGATCGCACCGGCCACCGCTACGCCGAGGCCGAGGTGCGCAACGACCTCGGGATCGCCTATCGCGGTCTGGGTCGTCTGGTGGAGGCCCAGCGGGAGCACGAACTGGCCCGGGAGCTGTCGATCGGTTCGGGCGAGCGACACGTCGAGGCGGCTGCCCTGAACGAACTCGGGTGCACCCTGCTGGCGCAGGGGCGGGGCGACGAGGCGTTCGACGTGCACCAGGAGGCGTTGCGGTTGGCTACTCGGATCGCGCACCCGCACGAGCAGGGTCGTGCGCTGGCCGGGCTCGCCGAACACTTCGCCCGCGCCGATCCGGCCGAGGCCCGGCGGCACTGGGAGCGGGCATTGGCGATCTTCCGACGGATGGGCGTGCCGGAGCGCTTCGAGGCCGAACGCCGCCTCGCCGAGTTGAGAGGGCAACCCTGGTCGCAGCGCGCTGGCCAGCCCGAACGTCGCTTATCGATTTCTTATCGGCAGGCCCGGTAACTTTCCGGCCGTATCGGCGAACGGGGGAGGTTCTGCCCCTGGGCAGAACCGGGTCGTCGACACGCGCCCGCTGCCAGGTCCCCCCAGCGACCTCGGCCGCGGGCCGGTGAAGGGAGGAGCGGCGTCGGACCGATGCACCGTCAGCACCCGGTGCGGTCCGCGTGACGCCGCTCCTTCCGACCGCCGTCGTACCGCACCGATAGGCTCACGACCGTGACCGAACCCGCGCAGCTCAGCCACGTCGATCGCGCCGGCGCGGCCCGCATGGTCGACGTCTCCGCCAAGGCGGTGACGGGTCGGTTGGCCGTCGCGGCCGGCCGTTTGCGGACCACGCCCGAGGTCATCGACCTGTTGCATCGCGATGGGCTGCCCAAGGGTGACGCGTTGGCCGTCGGGCGGCTGGCCGGGATCATGGGTGCCAAGCGCACCCCTGATCTGATCCCGCTCTGCCACCCGATCGCCCTGCACGGCGTCACCGTCGACCTGCGGCTCACCGCCGACACGGTGGAGATCACGGCCACCGCCCGCACGGCGGATCGGACGGGGGTGGAGATGGAGGCGTTGACCGCGGTTGCTGTCGCAGGTCTCGCCCTGGTCGACATGGTCAAGGCGGTCGACCCGGCGGCCTCGGTCGAGGCGGTCCGGGTGCTGCGCAAGGAGGGCGGAAAGACCGGCGAGTGGGTCCGTCCGGAGGACCGGCCGTGATCCGGGCTCGGGTGATCGTCGCTTCCAATCGGGCCGCGGCAGGCGTCTACGCCGACACCAGTGGGCCGCTGCTCGTCGCCGGCCTGCGCGAGCTGGGCTGCGAGGTCGACGACCCGGTGGTGGTGCCCGACGGTGAGCCGGTCGGCGACGCCTTGCGGGCCGCCCGCGCCGATGGTGTCGACGTGGTGCTGACCAGCGGTGGCACCGGAGTGACCCCGACGGATCGGACCCCGGACGTGACCCGGGGCCTGCTGGATTACGAGATCCCAGGCATCGCCGAGGCGATCCGCGCGCACAGTCGTGACCGGGTGCCGACGTCGGTGCTGTCCCGGGGCCTGTCCGGGGTCGCCGGCCGGATGCTGGTGGTCAATCTGCCCGGCTCGACCGGCGGTGCCAGGGACGGCCTGGCCGTTCTCGGGCCGATCCTCGGGCACACCGTCGACCAGCTTCGCGGCGGGGACCACTGACCGCTTCGCGGCGGGGACCAGTGGCCGGTGCACGCCAGGCGCGGGCGGGTGTCGGTCCGGGCCGATAGGCTCGGTCGGTGAGCACGGAAACCGCACCCACCGCGGATCGGGTCACCGCACCCCCGCCAGCCGGGTGGGAGGAAGCGCGTTCGCGGGTCTACGCGGTCGGTCTGGCCGCCGCGCTGCCCGCCGCCGCCCGACCACTTGTCGACACCGACGGGTCGACCCTGGCCGAGCCGCTGACCACCCGCACCGACCTGCCGGCGTTCCCGACATCCAGCGTGGATGGCTGGGCTGTGCGCGGCCGCGGGCCGTGGCGCGTCGTCGGCCGGGTCCTGGCCGGCAGCACCCCCGCGCCGCTCACCGAGGACGACACCACCGTCGAGATCGCGACCGGCGCGATGGTGCCCGAGGGCGCCAGCGCCGTGCTCCGCGTCGAGGAGTCCGCCGCATCCACCACCGGCCTGATCAGCGGCACTCCCCGGAAGACGCCCGAGTGGCGGCAACCCGGCGAGGAGGCGTACGCCGATGAGGAGTTGTTGCCGGCCGGCACGCCGGTCGACCCGGCGGTGATCGGCCTGGCGGCCGCCTGCGGGCACGACACGCTGCGGGTCCGGCGGGCGCCGCGTGCCGCGCTGCTGGTCTTCGGCGACGAACTGCTGACGGCGGGCCCGCCCGCGGCCGGGCGCATCCGCGATGCGCTGGGCCCCGCGGTGCCGGCGTGGCTGCGGCGGTACGGCTGCCAGGTCCGCCCGTCCGACGTGGTCGGCCCGGTGGCTGACACGCTGCCCGCGCACGTGGCGGCCCTGCGCTCGGCGCTGGCCAACGCCGATCTGGTCTGCACCACCGGCGGCACGATGAACGGCCCGGTCGACCACCTGCACCCGACCCTGGAGGCGCTCGGCGCCGACTACGTGGTCAACACGGTGGCGGTCCGCCCGGGCTTCCCGATGCTGCTGGCCCGGCTGACCGGCCCCGACGGGCGGGCCCGGTTCGTGGCCGGGCTGCCGGGCAACCCGCAGTCCGCCATCGTCGCGCTGGTGTCGTTGGTCGCCCCGCTGCTCGCCGGCCTCCAGGGCCGGTCGATGCCGCTGCTGCCGCAGGTCACGTTGGCCGAGGCGGTGCCCGGGCGCGGCGACCACACCCACCTGGCGCTGGTTCGACTGGACCGGGCCGCCGGCGTCGCGTTCCCGGTCCGCCACGTCGGCTCGGCGATGCTGCGTGGCCTGGCCGGCGCGGACGGGTTCGCGGTCATCCGACCCGGCACCAGCGGCGAGCCGGGCGACCGGGTGCCGATCGTGCCACTGCCGTTGTTTCCCGGGGAGCGCGCGTCGTGACCGCACCAACGATCACCTTCGGCGAGGTCACCGACCAGCCGCTCGACCTCGCCGCGCACGAGGCGGCGGTCGCCGACCGCCGGGCCGGCGCTGTGGTGTCCTTCCAGGGCGTGGTTCGCGACCACGACCACGGCCGCCAGGTCACGAGCCTGGAGTACGAGGGGCACCCGAGCGCCGCACAGGTGCTGCGCGAGGTGGCCGCCGAGATCGCCGCGGAGCCCGACGTCTACGCGGTGGCGGTCTCGCACCGGGTTGGCCCCCTGGCGATCGGTGACGTGGCGCTGGTCGCCGCGGTGAGCACCGCGCACCGGGCGGCGGCCTTCGCGGCCTGCGCCCGACTGGTCGACGAGGTCAAGGCGCGACTGCCGATCTGGAAGCGACAGGTCTTCACCGACGGCACCGAGGAATGGGTCAACTGCCCCTGACCGCTCAGCGGTGGCCGTTGACCACCACTGCCCGGGCGAGCCGGTCGCCGTAGAACGCCGGCTCCGCACCGGGGCGCCACGGCAGCGCGGCGACCAGCACGATCAGCGCGAGCGCGAGCGAGTTCTCCATCAGTGCCCCGAACAGGCCGTCCTGATAGTGCGACATCTCCGGCAGTTGGTGCTCGTACGGCCAGATCGGCGAGATCAGGAAGAGCAGGTAGAGCCCGATCGCCGCGACGCCGTGGCGGAGCCCGGTCAGCGTCGGGTACCAGATCGGCGGGCGGAGCCCGTTGACCCCGGGTAGCCCACCGAAGACCGGCCCCTGGCCGGTGCGCTGCGGCATCCCCCGGCTCGCCTCGCGGCGACGCACGGCGGCGTCGGCCAGCACGATGATCGCCGGGATCACCCAGACCAGGTGGTGCGTCCAGGAGATCGGGCTGATCACGTTCGCGGTGAGACCGACAAGCGTGAAGGCGGTCAGCTCGTCACCGTCGGCGCGGGAACTGGCCGCCCGGGACAGGCCCAGCGCCAGGACCAGCACCGAGAAGGCGAGCCACAGCAGCCCAGGGGTCTCGATCGAGTCGTACAGCCGGGCGAGCAGACCGGCGAGGGACTGGTTGGGCGTCATGTCCGCCGCGCCGACCCGTTCGGTCTGCCACAGCACGCTGCCGAAGTAGGTGCGCGACTCGTCACCGACGATCGCGAAGGTGCCCACCGTCACGCCGATCGTGGTGCCGATGGCGGTGGCCGCCACCCGCCACTGACGGGTGATCAGCAGGTAGGCGATGAACAGCGCCGGGGTGAGCTTGACCGCGGTGGCGAGGCCGATACCGGCCCCGGCCCAGGCCCCGCCGTAGATGAAGCGCAGCAGCGGGCCGTCGGTGGCGGCGTAGTGGGTGCCCCGGCGGGACCGCCAGCGAAGGCCGATCAGGTCGGCCATGATCAGGGCGAACAGCAGGATGTTGACCTGGCCGTAGCCGAGCGTCTCCCGGGCTGGCTCGATGGCGACCGCGAGGGGCACCGCCACGGCCACCGTGAACCACAGTGGCCACCCCAGCCGGTCCACGATGGGTCGGAGCAGCCCGGCCAGCACCAGCGCCAACGCGGCGATGCTGGCGGCGGCGTTGACCAGACCGGCCGCGCCGATCGGCAGCTGGGCCATCGGCAGCATGACCAACCCGGCGAAGGGTGGATAGGTGAACCCGAGAGTGGTTCCGGGCGCGATGAACTCGTAGAGCTCGTGACCGCTCGCCCACCACACCACGGCACCGTGGTAGATCTTCATGTCGAAGAAGTTGTACGGCCGCCCGAAGGTGCCGATGGCGAGCCATGCGGCATAGGCGACGGCGGCCACGATGGCGCCCCGTACGACGTTCCTGCGATCGATCCCGCGCGTCACGCGGTCGATCCCGCGTGTCACACGTTGGATTGGGGCGAGGCGGTCCGCCCGTCTACCGACAGCCGTCGGCATGGCGTGGCCACCCCCGTACCAAGGTCGTCCTACCCGTCCAGGTCCTGCACGGAGCCTAGAACGGCGCCTCACGTCAGTGCCTCCCGCGTTATGCGACCGTGTCCGATCCCACACATGTTTTTGACATTTCCACCGCGTTAACGCCTACCGGGTGGTTCAGGTAATTCGTGGCCTTAGCGGGGGGTGGGGGTGAGGCAGAGACGGATCGACGCAGGTCAGCCGGGGAGTCGACGTGCGGTGGAGGCGGAGCGGACGGCGATGCGGGCCTCGCGTCGGGCGGTGCGGACGGCGCGTTGCACGGAACGTCGAGAGTGGCCGATGCGATGACCCGTCCGCCACCGCAGACCCGGCTTGCCGCCGGTGTCCGACGCGGCGAGCAGCAGACCGCCGAGGAGCCCGAGGTTCTTCAGGACGTGAATCTGGTTGTTGTTCTTGGCGATCGGGTCGTCGTTGTTCCAGAAGGGATGCCCGGCGATGGTCACCGGGACCAGCGTGCCGGCGAGGACCAGCGCGGCGGGTCGGCTGAGTCGTCCGGTGGCCAGCATCAGACCGGCGCTGACCTGCACCGCCGCGTTGAGCCGGATCAACGTCTCGGTCTCGGTGGGGAAGCTCGGGTGTGCCTTCTTCAGCATCGGCGCGACCTTGTCGGTCACCGGTTTGGCGGCCACCGCGAGACGGCCGGGGTCGCGGAGGTTGCGATACCCGCTGACCACGAAGATGCCGCTCAGCATGGCGCGGGCGAGGGAGCGTACGGGCGTCATAGGTCAGTCATACCCCGTCGCGACGTTTGCTACCCCGGCAACCGCAGGATCGGATTGGTGTTGGTACACGTACGCCACGCCGAATCGAGCGACCGTCACGGATGGACGGGCGTTGGCGGGTAACGTCGCGCGGGTGACCACGCTGCGGCTACGCCCCGAGGACCCGGCCGACGCCGGCCCGGTCCGCCGCGTGCTGGCCGCCGCGTTCGCCCGCCCGGACGTGGCGACTCCGCCGGAGGTCAGCCTCGTCGACGAGCTACGCGACACCACCGCCTGGTTGCCGGAGTTGGCCATGGTCGCGGAGTACGGCGGTGAGGTGGTCGGTTACGCGCTGCTCACGCGGGTGCGGCTGCGGCCGGAGCGGGGCTCGGACGTGCCCGTCCTGGCACTTGGCCCGGTGGGGGTCGCGCCGCACCGACAGCGGGTCGGGCACGGCACGGCGGTCGTGCAGGCCGCCCTGGACGCCTCGACCGAGTTGGGCGAGCGGCTCGTCGTCGTCCTCGGTGCCCCGGCCTTCTACCGCCGGTTCGGGTTCGGCCCGGCGAGTGAGCTGGGCCTGACCGGGCCGTGGACCGGCCTCGGTGAGCCCTGGCAGGCGCTGGTGCTGCCGCCGTCCACCAGCGAGGAGGGGCCCCCGCCTCGCGGTGAGGTGCTCTTTCCGGCGCCCTGGTCGAAGGTCTGACCGGCTCGGCGCGGTGGGTGGTGGTCAGGCCGGCTGCGTCCGTAGGTACCGGCCGAAGTGCGGGACCGTGAAGGCGACCGTGCCCCGCTCACCGGAGTAGATCAGCCCCTTCTTGATGAGCGCGTCCCGGGCCGGGGACAGGCTGGCCGGCTTGCGGCCGAGGGCACGGGCGATCTCGGCCGTGGGCACCGCGGCGTCCATGTCGTCGCGGACCACCGCGCCGGGCTCGCCCTCGACCGCGGACATCATGGCCATCGCCCGCATGTATTCGCGTTCGGCGGGAGTGGCCCGTTCGAACCGGGAACCGAAGAAGCCGACCGCCAGTTCGGCCTCCGCCTCGGGCGCGGCGACCCGCACGTCGGCCGCGGTGATCGGCGAGCGCGGCGCGTGATCCCAGGTCGCCTTTCCGTACGCCTGGACGAAGTAGGGATAGCCACCGGACTTCTCGTAGAGCAGATCGAGGGCCTTCTGCTCGTACTCGACCTCCTCGCGCTCGGCGGGCGCGCAGAGCGCCCGGTCGGCGGCGATCCGGTCGAGCCGGTCGATGCGTTGGTAGCGGAACAACCGTTCGGAGTACGACTTGGCGGCGCTGAGCACGGCCGGCAGGTGTGGAAGGCCGGCGCCGACGACGATCAGTGGCGCGCCGAGCTGGGACAGCTCGTGGCAGGCGGCGCAGAGCGCGGACACGTCCTCCGGGCCGAGATCCTGCATCTCGTCGATGAAGATGGCGATGCCGGTGCCGACGTCGCTGGCCACGGCGGCGGCGTCACTGAACAGCTCGACCAGGTCGATCTCGATGTCGCCGGAGTCGGCCCGACCGCTGGCGGCCGGCACGTCGATGCCGGGCTGCCACCGGTCGCGCAGCTTCGTGGCGGCACCGGACCGGCCGGTCGGGGTGGACCGCTGGGCGAACGCCTTGAGGACGCCGAGGAACGCGTCGATCCGGTCCGGTGCGCGGTGGCGGGGGGCGAGCTCCCGGACCGCCATGTGCAGCGCGGCAGCGACCGGTCGACGCAACGACTGGTCCGGTCGAGCCTCGATCTTGCCGCTGCCCCAGAGCCGGTTGATCGCCTGCGACCGGAGGGTGTTGAGCAGAACCGTCTTGCCGACGCCCCGCAGCCCGGTGAGCATCAGGCTGCGCTCGGGTCGGCCCCGGGCGATGCGCTCGAGCACGATGTCGAAGACGTCCAGCTCCCGCCCCCGCCCGGCGAGTTCGGGCGGACGCTGGCCGGCGCCCGGCGCGTACGGGTTGCGGACCGGATCCACGCATCGCAGATTATCGGGCCATCTAGCTGCGAGGCTAGACATGGATAGATGGGGCTACCGGCGTGTCGGGGCCGTCGACCACAAACTAGGGGTGTCTAGCGTCCACGCTAGACACCCCTAGTTTTGGCAATCGGATTGTCGGTGCTCCGGATCGGGCTAGCGCTTCTTCAGGCAGAGCACGTAGTCGAACAGGTCGACCGAGTTGTCGTGCACATAGTTCGCGGTCGCCTGCGGCGCGAGCGTCTCGCACCGGTCGCCGTCGGTGGTCGCCGGGATTCGCAGCAGCACCTGATAGGTGTTCGGGCCGCACGGCACCTTGCGCAGCTCCGCGTCGTCCTCACTGCCGTCGTTCACCACGCAGTCACCCCGCGCGAACTCCTCGTCCGGGGTCGGCGCGGCCGACGTCGGCGCGTCGCTGGGCAGCGCGGGCGGAAGGACCGGGGCACTCGTCGAAGGGGTGCGCGCGGCGTCGCTGCCCGCGTCGGCCACCTTCCAGACCGCCCAACCGGCCAGGCCGAGGCACGGACAGAGCACGAGCAGCACCACCACAGTGATGATGAGAGCGACGTTGCGACCGGTCTTCTTCACTGGCGCGGCGGGCGGCATTCCGTAGCCGCCGGGCGGCTGCTGACCCCACGGCGCGGGTGGTTGACCCGGCATCTGCCCGGGCGTCGGGCCGGCCGGTGGGAACGGCCCGGGCGGTGGGTACGGGCCGGCCGGCGGCGTCGGCCCGGCTGGTGGGTAACCCGGCCCCGACGTGGGCGGAGTCGGGCCGGCCGGTGGGTACGGGCCGGGGGGTGAGTATCCCGGGCCCGAGGTGGGCGGCGGCGCCCACATCGGCGTGGTCGGTGGCTCCGGGTTGGTTGGTGGCGCCCACATGGGCGCCGTCGGTGGCTCCGCGCCGGTCGGCGGAGGCCCCCACTGCTGCCGCGTCGGGTCCTCCGCGGCTGACGGGGTGCTCAACTGGGGCAGGGTCGGGTCGACCGGTGGTGAGCTGTCCGGCCTGGAGGGCGGGCGTTGGTACGGATCGTCCGGCTGATCGGAACCCGTAGGTCCGTAGGTCGTCATGTCATCCCCGGGGGTGGGTGTTCTCAGCGTTGCTTGAGGCAGAGGACGAAGTCGAGAGTGTCCAGCTCACTGTCGAAGAAATACCAGTTGGTGTAGCCCTCGACCTTGCCGCACTTGGCCTCGGCGTCCCGCTCGCCGCTGGTCGGGCCGTCGATCCGGCTCAGCACCTCGTACGACTTCGCGGTACAACCGCTGATCAGCAGTTTGGGCTTGCCGCCGGCGGTGCCGTCGTTGCGGACGCACTGGCCGACCTTCGCGAACCGGGGATCGGCCGACGACTCCGGCGCGGCGGCGCTGGGTGCGGGCTCGACCGCGTCCGCGCTGGGCTCACCGGCGGCGGCCGAGTTGCTCGGCGCGGCTGCCGGCGCCGGGTCGCTCTGCCCACGCCGGAGCCAGAACACGCCGGCGACGGCCACCACCAGCAGTACGACGGCCAGCACCGCGATCAGCGGCCCCCGACCACGCCGGCCCGGCGCCGGATCCTCGCCGTACGGGTCATCGGGCCGGTACGGCTGCCCGCCGTACGTCGGGGTCGGCTGGTACGAACCGCCGTAGGGCGTGCGGGGCTCGTTGCCGTAGGGCGTCTCCGTCCCGCCACCGTAGGGCGCGCCGGGCGCGGCACCGTAGGGCGCGGTGGGTGGGCCGCCGTACGGCCCGGGTTGTCCCTGCGGTCCTGGCGGGTACGACGGGACCGCCGGCGGGTAGGGCTCCGGCGTGGGCGGGTAGGGCTGCTGCACCGGGTGACCCGGGGTCTCGTCGGGTCTCTGCCCACGCCACGGCCCCGGGTGGCCGCCCCCCGGTTGTCCGTAGTTCGTCATGCCGCCCTCCTGCACGAGTGGTGAGAGGCCGGCCACCAAAGCGCGACGCGGACTCCGAGGTCACCGTAGCGTGGTCCACTGATGAGCTCACCTTCACCGAGCGCCACAGCCCTGGCCGGCCGTCGCGCCAGCACCACGCCGACCCTGATCTGGACCGCGTTGATCGTGGTCTACCTGCTCTGGGGGTCGACCTATCTGGCCATCCGGATCGCCGTGGAGACGCTGCCTCCGCTGCTGTCGGCCGCCCTCCGGTTCGCCGTGGCCGGCCTGGTCCTGGCGGTGGTGCTGCGACTGCGTCGAGGCCCCGGCGCGCTGCGGGTCGACCGACGGCAACTCGGCTCGGCCGCGTTGGTCGGGGTGCTCCTGCTCGCCGGTGGCAACGGTCTGGTGGTGCTCGCCGAATCAGGGCCGCCGGGAGTGGCGGTGCCGTCCGGGATCGCCGCGCTGCTGGTGGCCACGGTGCCGCTGCTGGTGGTGCTGTTGCGCTCGGCCACCGGGGACCGGCCGCCGATCTGGACGTTCGCCGGGGTCACCCTGGGCTTCGTCGGCCTCATCCTGCTGGTGCTGCCCGGCGGTAGTTCGGCTGCGGTGCCGCTGCTCGGGGCGTTGACCGTGGTGGCGGCGGCCACCTCCTGGTCGGTCGGGTCGTTCCTGTCCGGACGGATCCGGATGCCCGCCGACCCCTTCGTGGCCACCGTGTACGAGATGGTGGCCGGCGCGCTCGTGCTGGCGGTCGTCGCCGCCGGTCGGGGCGAACTGGCCGACTTCCACCCGGCGGCGGTCAGCACCCGGTCCTGGTTGGCGCTGGGTTACCTCATGGTGGCCGGTTCGTTGGTGGCCTTCACCGCGTACGTCTGGCTGCTGCACAACGCGCCGATCTCGCTGGTGTCGACGTACGCCTACGTGAACCCGGCGGTCGCGGTCGCGCTCGGCGCGCTGCTGGTGGCCGAGCCGATCACCCCGCAGGTGCTGCTCGGGGGTGCCGTCATCGTCGCCGGGGTCGCCCTGGTGGTGACGACCGAACGGCCGCGTCGGGCGGGCACGGGATCACGATCGGGGCCCACGGTGGCGCGCGACCGCCAGTAACGTCCGGCCCATGTCGGCCGCCGCGCTGGTGTCGATCGCGCTGCTCGGCGCGCTGGTCGGCCTCGTCGTACCCCTGGTGTCCCGCGGCTTCGCCACGGCGGACGCCCGGCCATGGGCGTTTCCACTGCCGCAGCCGGTCCGACGGCCCTGGGTCGACCCGATGGTGGCGGCCAGCGTCTTCGTCGGCCTTGGCGTCGCCGTGGGTGACGACCCGGCGCTGCCGGTCTTCCTCGCGGTGGCGGCGGTCGGTCTGGCGCTGGCGCGGGTCGACCTGGCCTGCCTGCGGCTGCCCGACCCGCTGGTCCTCGTTGCCGGGCTGCTGGCCCTCGGGGGTCTGACCGCCGTGGCGCTGCTGTCCGGCGGTCCCGGCCGGCTGCTCGGCGCGCTGGGAGGTGCGGCGGTCGCGGGCGCGGCGCACGTGCTGTTGGCCCTGCTGCCTGGCTCCCGGCTGGGTTTCGGGGACGTGAAACTCGCCGCCGTCCTCGGCCTGCCGCTCGGCTGGTTGGGGCGGGACGCCCTGCTGGCCGGGCTGCTCCTGCCGCACGTGCTGCACGGCGGCCTGGTGCTCAGCCTGCTCGCCGCCCGAAAGGTGCACCGAAACACCCTGCTACCCCTCGGCCCGGCCCTGCTGGCCGGCGCCTGGCTCGCCGCCCTCCTCGGCTGACCCGCCCCCCGCCCCCGGCTTCGTCGATCTTGCAGTTTCTGCGGCGACCTAAGGTGCATCCCGCGCACAACGGCGACCGAAAGTGCAAGATCGGCGGGGCCAGGGGCCGGGGCCGGGGGCGCGGGCCCGGGGGTTAGATCAGTCGGAGTTGGCGGTCCTTGGGGCGGCGGGGTTCGGCTTCGCCGAAGCGTTCGAAGAGGCCGGGGTCGATGGTGCCGAGGAACGGCGAGGGGGCGCAGTCGCGCTCGGCGCCGTGGCGGGTGCGGCGGGCGGCGTGACTGACGTACAGCCGGTCCTGGGCCCGGGTCAGGCCGACGAAGAAGAGTCGGCGCTCCTCGGCGACGGCGTCCTCGTCGGACGTCGAGCCCGGCCAGCGCAGCGGCAGCAGCCCGTCCTCGACGCCGACCAGGAAGACCACCGGGAACTCCAGGCCCTTCGCGGCGTGCAGGGTGAGCAGCGTGACCGCCTCGGCACGCGGGTCGAGCGCGTCCACCTCCGCGCCGGTGGCCAACTGCGACAGGAAGGTCTCCAGGTCGTCACCGCAGCGTCGGGCCAACGGGGTCAACAGGTCCACGGCCGAGCGGACGTCCTCGGGACGGACCGCGCTGGCCGCGCCGTCCAGGGTCGGCACGGCGAACCGCTCGGCGACCACCTGACCCGCCAACCGCACCCGGGCGGCCAGCGAGCCGGCCAGACCGTCGGCGTGCCGTAGCTCGCGGGCGATGGCCGCCACCCCGGGCCGATCCCGCAGCCGGTCGTGGGAACGCTTCTGCACGGGGATGTTGGCCCGGGTCAGGGCGTCCACGATCGGGGCGGCCTGCGCGTCGGTGCGGTACAGCACGGCGATGTCGGAGAACGACAGCGAGGTGGACCGGCCGTCGATGCGACCCGAGTCCAGCGAACGGTGCGACAACCCGCCGACCAGGTCGTCGACGGTACGCACCACGAAGTCGGCCTCCTCGGCCACGGACGCCGCCGGGTAGCGCCCGACCAGCGGGGCCTCCGGGTCGAGCCGCGCCGGGTCCAGTCGTCGACCCCGGACCAGCGAGGACGGTGCGATCGCCTGCACGGCGGCGGCCAGGATCGGGGCCGACGATCGGTAGTTGCGGTTGAGCCGAACCAGTCGGGCGTCGGTGAAGTCCTCGGAGAAGCGCAGGAAGTAGCCGACGTCGGCACCCCGGAACGAGTAGATCGCCTGGTCCGGGTCGCCGATCGCGCAGAGGTTGCCGTCGGCGGGGCTGAGCAGCCGCAGCAGTTCGTACTGCACCTCGTCGACGTCCTGGTACTCGTCGACGAAGATCCACCGCCAGCGGTCCCGGTACCGCTCGACCAACTTCCGATCGGCTCGCAACAGCTCCACCGGCAGGGTCACCAGCTCGTCCAGGTCGACCAGGTCCTGCTTGCGCAGCAGCGACACGTAGGCCGCGCTGTCGTCCCCGGCCTCGGTGCGGGCCGCGGCCCGCTCGGCGTCGTCGGCGATCCGGAAGTCGGCCGGGAGGCCCGCCGCGTCGGCGTTCTCCCGCAGGATGGTCAACCCCAGCGCGTGGAACGTACCCACCGTGACGTCCTCGGCGACCGGGCCGAGCAGGCCGTCGAGGCGGTGCCGCAACTCCTCGGCCGCCCGGCGGGTGAACGTGATCGCGAGGCAGTGCTCGGGAAAGACGTTCAGCTCCGCGCAGAGGTACGCGATCCGGTGGGTGAGCGTCCGGGTCTTCCCGGTGCCCGGACCGGCCACGATGAGCAACGGACCGCCGGGTGCGGAGGCGGCCACCCGCTGCATGGCGTCCAGTCGGTCCAGCAGGCCGGTGCCGACCTCCTCCATACCGGAGAGCATCGGCTCGAACGGCTCGTGCGGCGACGGCGGCGACGCGATCGGCGGCGCGGGCGTCGGAGTCGGCTTACGCTTCGGCTCCGCCTTCGCCGCCGCCGGGCGCTTGGCCGCGACCCGGGGAGCCGGCTCCGTGGGCCGCCGCTGCGCCGGCACCGGTACGTCGAACAGCGTCTCCTGCGCGCCCAGCTCGGCCGGGTCGAAGAGCGTGATCACGCCGTACTCGCCGTCGTAACCGGGCACCCGGCGCACGTCGCCGCGCCGCAGCCGCCCGATGCCCTCCGCGAGCAACTCACCACCGGCCTGGGCGATCTCGGTCAGCGGCGTCGTGGTCAGGATCTCCAGCTCGGGGCCGAGTGCGGCCAGCAACTCGTTGAACCGCCCCTCGACCTTCTTCGACCGGGCACCCACCTTGTTGATCTCGCCGAGGATCTCGGCCAGCGGCACCAGGTGGGTGACGTCCCGGGCGTGTGCCGGCCGGTGCCCGTCCGGGCGGTCCGCCAACTCCTCGATCCGGCTGAGGACACCCACGGTGAGGGGTTTGCCGCACTCGGGGCAGCGCCCGTCGGCGGCCCGGGTGCGCTCCGGAGACCAGTTGACCCCACACAGTCGGTGCCCGTCCGCGTGGTACTTGCCCTCCTCCGGGAAGAACTCGATCGTGCCGGCCAGGCCGTCGCCGGTACGCAGCGCCTCCCGAACGGCGAAGTAGTCCCGTTCGGCGGTCAGCACTGTCGCCTCCCGGCCGAGCGCCGGCGGCGAGTGCGCGTCCGAATTGGACACCAACTGGTAGCCGTCCAGGCTGCCGACCCGCCAGTTCATCGCGGGGTCGGAGGAGAGCCCGGTCTCCACGGCGAAGATGTGCTCGGCCAGGTCGGCGTAGCAGTCCGCGATCGCGTCGAAGCCGGACTTCGAGCCCAGCGCGGAGAACCACGGCGTCCAGATGTGGGCCGGGACCAGGTAGCCGTCCGGGCTGGCCTCCAGGGTGATCTCCAGCAGGTCGCGGGAATCCAGTCCGAGGATCGGCCGGCCGTCGGAGCCGAGGTTGCCGATCCGGCCGAGCGCGGTGTTGAACCGGGCCACCGCGTCCAGATCCGGCAGGTAGATCAGGTGGTGCACCTTGCGGGTCCGGTCGTCCCGCTTGTAGATGGTGGAGATCTCCACGCTCAGCATGAAACGGACCGGGTCCGCCTCCGCCGTCTGCGCGAGCCGGGGTGGCAGCCGCCGGGCGATGTCCCGTTCCGCCTCCGGGTCGAGCCGGTAGAGCCCCGGCTCGGCCGGGCGCAGCGTCTCCCGCAGGTGGTCGTACCAGGCCGGATGGGTGAAGTCGCCGGTGCCGAGCAGGCCGATGCCCTTACGCCGGGCCCACCACGCGAGGTTCGGCAGGGTGAGGTCACGGCTGCACGCGCGCGAGTACTTCGAGTGGATGTGCAGGTCCGCGACGAATGGCGGTAGGCCACCGGGGGGTACGGCGCTGAACGGGGGCACGCCGCATCCTGTCACGCCCGCCGCGCCGGCCACCCGCCGCCACGCGCGGACGTGACCTCCGCTATGCCGAGCGCAGCTCGACCAGACTGATCTGCGGCTCCGCGCCGACCCGGACCGGCGGCCCCCAGAAACCGGCGCCGTTGGTCACGTAGACCTTGGTGCCGTCGACCTCGCCGAGCCCGCTGACCACCGGCTGCTCCAGCCCGACGGCCAGGTTGAACGGCACCATCTGCCCGCCGTGGGTGTGCCCGGACAGTTGCAGGTCGACGCCGTACCGGGCCGCCTCCTTGGCCGCCAGCGGCTGGTGCGCGAGCAGGACGACGGGTCGGCTCGGGTCGCGGTCACCGAGGGCGGCGGCGAAGTCCGGTCCGGCGGCGAGGCCGGTGCCCGCCCCGGTGAGGTCGTTCACGCCGGCCAGGTCGAGCACACCGCCGCGAGCCTGGATCTCCTGCCGCCGGTTCTGCAGCACCCGCAGACCGAGCCGGTCGACCTCCTGGACCCACTCCTCCACGCCGGAGTAGTACTCGTGGTTTCCGGTGACGAAGAAGCTGCCGTAGCGGGAGCGCAGGTCGCGCAGCGGCGCGGCGGCCGAGCCGAGTTCGGCCACCGAACCGTCGACCAGGTCACCGACGACCGCGACGATGTCCGCGTCGAGCCGGTTGATCGCGGCGACGATCCGCTCGGTGTGTGCCCGGCCGCGCAGTGGGCCGAGGTGGATGTCGGAGACGGTGGCGATGCGCAGGCCGTCCATGCTGCGGGGGAGCTTGGCGAGCGGGATCCGTACCCGGTCGAGCTGGGGCGGGCCGAGCGCCGTGCGGATGCCGTACCCGGTGATGCCGGTGGCGGTGAGACCGGCGAAGATGGCCGCCCCACGGGCCAGCAGCAACCGGCGGGACGGGTCGTGGTCCGGTGCCGCGACGGCGCCGGCGGCCGGCGGCTCGGTCGGCCCGGCGGCACCGACAAGCACCGGCTCGGGCGCGGCGGTGGTCGGTTCCGCGGCAACCACCCGGCGGCGCAGCACCAGCCGGGTGACCAGCATCGGCACTTCCAGCACCACCAGTACGACCAGCAGGTAGAACATCAGCGCGAGCCACAGGTAGCCCGGCCAGGCGAGCCAGTAGAGCCCGGCCTGCGTCCCGGCGAGGGTGACCGGCACGAGCAGGGCCAGCACCAGGGCGGCGATCCCGCCGATCCGTCGCCAGCGGCCCGGCGTGGTGGTGTCCCGAACGAGCCGCTTCCACAGATAGAGGTGGATGAGACCGGTGACCAGCGCCAGGACAGCCACGAACCCCAGAACCGCCATCATGTGTGCGCCTCCCTCAGCCGCCCGCGAACGGGGGCAGGACATCGATCGTGGCCCCGGCCGGTAGGGGTGCCTGACGATCATGACAGGTGACGCCGTTCACGAGGAAACTCGCCACCCGCAGCACCGCGGCCAGTCGGTCGCCGTGGCGCTGGGTCAGCTCGGCCGTGAGGTCGTCGAGTGACCGCCCGGCGGGGATGGCTTCCTCGGCGCGGCCGACGGCGGCGCGGGCGCCCGCGAAGTAGCGGACGGTCAGCGGTGGCCCCTGCATGCTCAACCTCCGATCGCGGACATCGGACGGGTCGGCTGGAGGAAGGCCGGGTCGTCGATGCCGTGCCCGGCGCGCTTGCCCCACATCGCGGTACGCCAGCGTCGGGCCAACTCGTCGTCGTCCGCACCGGTGCGCAGCGCGGCGCGCAGGTCCGACTCCTCGGTGGCGAAGAGGCAGGCGCGGACCTGGCCGTCGGCGGTCAGCCGGGTGCGGTCGCAGTCCCCGCAGAAGGGACGGGTGACGCTGGCGATCACACCGACCCGGGCGGGGCCGCCGTCGACCAGCCAGGTCTCCGCCGGTGCCGCGCCGCGCTCGGCCGGGTCGGGGCTCAGGTCGAAGGTGGTACGCAGGGACGCCAGGATCTCCTCGGCGGTGACCATGGTGTCGCGGGACCAACCGTGCTGGGCGTCCAGCGGCATCTGCTCGATGATCCGCAGCTGGTAGTCGTGATCGAGGGCGAATCGGAGCAGCGCCGGCGCCTCGTCCTCGTTGACACCACGCATCAGCACTGAATTGATCTTCACGGGGCTGAGCCCGGCGGCCGCCGCACCGGCGAGCCCGGCCAGCACCGCGTCGAGACGGGGACGGCGGGTGAGTTTGGTGAACCGGTCCGGGTCCAGGGTGTCCAGTGAGACGTTCACCCGATCCAGGCCGGCCGCCCGCAACGCCGGAGCCAGCCGGTCCAGGCCGATGCCGTTGGTGGTCAGCGACACCCGGGGGCGAGGTTCGAGGGCGGCGACCGCGGTCACGATGTCGACCAACCCGGGTCGGATCAGCGGCTCACCGCCGGTGAACCGCACCTCGGTCACGCCGAGCAGTTCGACAGCCACCCGGACCAGCCGGACGATCTCCTCGTCGGTCAACAGCTCGGGGCCGGCCAGCCAGGGCAGCCCTTCCGCCGGCATGCAGTAGGTGCAGCGCAGGTTGCACTTGTCGGTGAGGGACACGCGCAGGTCCCGAGCGACGCGGCCGTACCGGTCGACGAGGACGCCGTTGGTCCCCGGGGCGACGCTCACCTGTCGACCGTAGCGCGCTCGGCCCGACTCAGGACGGCGCGGGCGGTCTGGACGACCACATCTCGGTAACCGACGCCGAAGAGTGCGGTGTGCACGAGCAACAACTGCAGCTGATGCAGAGGCACCCGGTCCCGCCAGCCGTCCGGTAGAGGCCAGCTCTCCTGGTAGGCGGCCAGCACCCGATCCAGGTGGGGAATGCCGCCGAAGAGGGCGAGCTGGGCCAGATCTGTTTCCCGGTGCCCGCCGTGCGCTGCCGGGTCGACGAGCCAGACCCGGTCGTCGGCCCCCCACAGCACGTTGCCCGGCCACAGGTCGCCGTGGATGCGCGCGGGCGGCTCGTCGCCGCCGAGCCCGTCGAGGCGATCGATCACCTGCTCGACCAGAGCGGCATCGGCGCTGGTCAGCGCACCACCGTCGACCGAGCGCCGCAGGTAGGGGGCGAGGCGCCGCTCGGCGAACCACGTCGACCAGCGCCCGCCGGTGGGGGTGTTGTCCTGTGGAAGAGACCCGATGAAACCGGGCCAGGTCGCACCGAAGGCGGTTGCGCCCGCCCGGTGCAGGCCAGCCAACTCCCGGCCGAAGCGCTCCGCGGCCTCCGGCGTCGGTTCGCCGGGCTCGACCCAGTCGAGCGCCAGCAGCTCCGGCAACACCACGAACACTTCGGGTACGGAGACCGCGCCCGCCTCCCGCAGCCAGCGCAGGCCGGCGGCCTCGGCGGCGAAGAAGCCCTCCGGTGCCGGTCGGTCGGCGCCCTCCGGCCAGGACTTGGCGAAGACGGAGTGGCCGTCGTCGAGGGTGAGCCGGGCGGCGGCGCAGATGTCGCCACCGGCCACCGGCGTCTCCCGGAGCCGCTGATGGGTCCGGAAGGTCGGGAGGTGTGCCGGATGCGCGCGCAGGTACGCCAGGTCCATCAGCGCACGGTAACCGCTCCTTACGACGGCCAGGTGTCGCCCGACCACATCGGCGCTCTTTCCGTACTCGTAGGTGGGGGATGAGCAGGGAAAACACGTTCAGTAACTGTGGATAAGCCGCGTGTCGTCCACAGGGGCTGGCAGGCCTCGGTACCCCCGCCGCAGGCTTCCGACATGACCTCGACCGAACGCCCTCAACTCGCCGTCCGCTCACCCGCCGACCTGATCGCCGCCGTGCCGTACCTGCTCGGGTTCCATCCCACCGACAGCGTGGTCGCCGTGGCGCTGGTCGGCCGACAGATCATCTTCGCGGCCCGTGCGGACCTGCCCGACCCCTCCGAACCGGGCGGGCTGGCCGGGCACCTCGCGGGTGTGATCCGCCGGCAGGGCGCGGAGGCCGCCACCGTGGTGGGTTACGGGCAACCGGAGCTGGTCACTCCGGCCGTGGACGCGGTGCGCGACGCGCTGAACGACTTCGGGCTGCACGTGCTCGACGCGCTGCGGGTGACCGACGGCCGCTGGTGGTCCTATCTCTGCACCGAGCCCGACTGCTGCCCGCCCGAGGGTCGCCGCTACGACCCGACCGCCAACCGGGTGACCGCCTCGGCGGTCTTCGCCGGCCAGGTCGCACTCCCCGACCGGGCCGCCCTGGTGGCGCAGGTGGCACCGGTGGACGGCCCCGCTCGGGACGCGGCCCGCGCGGCCACCGCCCGCGCCCAGGTGAGACTGGCCGAGTTGATCGAGCAGGCGCCCGAGAGTGACCTGCTCGGGGCTCGAGCGCTGCGCGCCGCCGGGGTGGCGGCGGTCCGCGAGGCCCAGCGCCGGCAGCGACGTGGTGAGCGGCTCGACGACGACGAGGTGGCCTGGCTGAGCGTGTTGATGACCCACCTGCCGGTCCGTGATCACGCCTGGGAACGCACCGACGGCCGGGACCGGGACATCGCCCTCTGGACTGACGTGCTGCGCCGCGCCGAGCCGGAGGTGGCCGCCGCGCCGGGTGCGCTGCTGGCGTTCGCCGCCTGGCGCGCCGGGCAGGGCGCGTTGGCGGCGGTCGCGCTCGAACGCACGCTCGACCTGCACCCCGACTACTCACTCGCCCTGCTGCTGGACGACCTGCTCCGGCGCGGCGTCCCCCCGGCCGAACTGGACGGCTGGCCGTCGGTCGGGATGCCCGGGGTCATCCGCCCCCGCAAAAGGAGCCGACGTGGCCGCCGCTGACCGGTCCCGCCGCCCGCGCGGTAATACCGTTGGTGCCACCAGAATTGATACGCTGGAGGACATGACCGTGAAGCGCTCCGTGAGCCTCCCCGACGACGTCGCGGAGTGGCTCGACCAGCAGCCCAACGTCTCGGCCGCCATCACTGCGGCGGTGCGGGCCCAGATGGACGGCACGCACCTCGACGACGTGCTGCGGCGAGCCGGCATCGAGGTGACCGAGGCCGGCAGGGCGCGGTGGCGGGAGCGGCTGGCGACACCCATCCCGGCGGACGCCCTGGCCGAGGGGCGCCGGATGTTGGGAGGCGTCGGGTGAGTGATCAGATCGCGGTCGTGTTCGACGCGTCGGCGTTGACGGCCTACATCGAGGGCAACGTCTCGGTGGGGGAGTTGATGCTGGAGGTTGCCGACGAGGGTCGACAGGTGGCCATCCCGGCGACCTGCCTGGCGGTCGCCTTCGCGAGCGTGGCCGACGAGATCGATGCCGCGCTACTAGCCCTGATGATGACTGCCCCGATGATCCGCCTGCTGCCGCTCGACGCCGAGGACGTGCGAGACACCGGCAAGCTGGCCCGCGCCGTGGACGGAGACATCTCGCTCGGCCAGGCCGCCCGCGCGGCACTCACCCACGAGGCGCACTACGCGACCGTGCAACCCAAGGTGGCGGCGAAGGTGCTCCCCACCAACTGGAGCATCCTCGACCTGGCGTGACGGGTCCTCCGGCGACGCCTCCGTCGAAGGATGTACGCGTTGCTCCTGTCCACGGCCGACGCGGCAGGGTCCCCGCCGCCAGAGAATGATCTCGTGGCTGTTCTCCGCGTTGGTACGACATGACCCCCGAGTTGCTGCTGTCGCTGGCCGGGCTGGCGTTGATCGACAGCACCAGCATCGGCACCCTCTTCATCCCGGTCTGGCTGCTGCTCACCCCCGGGCCGGTCAACGTCCGGCGCATTCTGGGCTACCTCGCCACCATCGCGGCGTTCTACCTCGCGGTGGGGCTGCTGCTGGTCTGGGGCGGCAGCACGCTGGGCGACGCGCTGGGCGGTGCCCTGGACAACCGGGGCGTCCTCTGGGCGCAACTCGTCCTGGGCGTGGGAATGCTGGCGCTCAGCTTCCGTTACGACGGCAAGCGGCGTCCCCGTACCGGTGGTGTGTTGCGCTGGCGGGACCGCGCCACTGCCGGAGACTCCTCGGCCCGCTGGTTGGTCGGGCTCGCGCTGCTCGCGGCGCTTGCCGAGGTGGCGACCATGCTGCCGTACCTCGGTGCGGTGGGTCTGTTGGCCACCTCGGGGGTGGGAGCGGTGAGCGTGGTGGCGCTGCTCGCCGGGTACTGCCTGGTCATGGTGCTGCCGGCGGTGCTGTTGCTGGGTGCCAGGGTGGCCCGCCCGCGACTGGTCGAGCCGGTGCTGGCCCGCCTGAACACCTGGATCGTCACGAAGGCGGGCAGCGCGTTGGGCTGGATCCTCGGCATCGCAGGTTTCCTGATCGCCCGCGACGCCGCCGCGCGGCTGTCGCTGTTCGACCTGATCGACCGGATCGGTCGCTGACCGGCCGCTCGGGTCAGGCTGGCTGCTCCACCGTGATCCGGTGCGGCCCGGTGTAGACGTTCATGGTCCGCCCGCGCAGGAAGCCGACAAGTGTCATCCCCGCCTCGTCGGCCAGTTCGGCGGCGAGGGTGCTCGGGGCGGACACCGCCGCCAGCAGCGGCAACCCGGCCATCCACGCCTTCTGGGTCAGCTCGAAGCTGGCCCGTCCGGAGACCAGCAGTAGGTGCCCGGCGAGCGGCAACCGGCGTTCCCGCACGGCCCAGCCGATCACCTTGTCCACGGCGTTGTGCCGGCCCACGTCCTCCCGGAGCACCACCAGCTCACCGTCCGCGGTGAACAGCCCCGCCGCGTGCAGCCCGCCGGTCCGATCGAAGCCGCGCTGGGCGGCGCGCAACCGGTCGGGCAGGTCGGCGAGCAGCGTGGCCGGCACGCTGAGCGGATCCTCCGCGACCGGGAAGAGTGACCGGGTGCGTATCGCGTCGATGCTGGCCTTGCCGCAGACCCCACAGGAACTGGTCGTGTAGAAGTTCCGGGACGGGTCGGTGGTCGGTTCCGGTACGCCGGGAGCCAGCACCACGTCCACCACGTTGTACGTGTTCGGCGTCTCCGCGCCGGCGCAGAGCTGCGCGGTCAGCACGTCGTCGGTCGACCGGATCAGCCCCTCCGTCAGCAGGAACCCGATGGCCAGGTCCAGGTCGTCGCCGGGGGTACGCATGGTGACGACCAGCGGCCGACGTCGACCGGGGCCGGCCGCGCCGACCCGGATCTCCAGCGGCTCCTCGACGGCGAGCGTGTCCGGTCGGCGGACCGACCCGCGCCCGGCGGTCGCCGCGTCCAGGTCGATCCGGAGTACGCCCCGTCGATCAGTTGCCCGTCCCATCCCGCCATCCTCCACCCCGCACCCGCACACCCGCACGACCACCAACCATTCGTGAGCACCGCCCCGCCCTCACCCCCACCCCGACCCCCCACCCCCACCCCGACCCCACCCCCGCGCGTTGATCATGAAGTTGTCCGCGCGTGTCGTCGGCGTGTCGAGCGATAAGTCCATGATCACCGGGGCGAGGGGTCGGGCCAGCAGGGTCGGACGAGCCGGGTGGGGGCCTCGCGATCGGGTCGGGCGGAGCGCCGGCCGGACCGCACTACACCGGGTCGAGCGGCGGGCACGACCGGGCGGCCCGGGGTCGGGCGCCGGGCACGACCGGGCGACGCCGGGGTTGAGCGGCGGGCACGAGCGGGCGGTGGCACGGCTACGGTGGCCGGGTGGGGACGTACGCCGCCGTGGTGCTCGCGGGTGGGGCCGCCCGACGGATGGGTGGGGTCGACAAGCCCGCGCTTCCGGTCGGCGGCCGGCCGATGCGTGACCGGGTGCTGGCCGCCGTCGCCGACGCGACGCCGCGCGTGCTGGTCGGTGCCGCCGACGCGGTGCCGGCGGGTGTGCGGGTCGTCCGGGAGGACCCGCCCGGCGGCGGCCCGGTCGCCGCGGCGGCGGCGGGTCTGGCACTGCTGGATCCCGATACCGCGCTGGTCGCGCTGCTCGCCGCCGACTTGCCGCTGCTCACCCGGGCCGCGATCGGCGACCTGCTGCATCACCTCACCGACCCAGGCCCCGAAACCGAGCCGGCGGGCCCCGACGCCGACCTGGGCCCCGACGCCGACCTGGGCCGCGACGCCGACCTGGGCCGCGACGCCGACCTGGGCCGCGACGCCGACCCGGGCCGCGACGCCGACCCGGGCCCCGACGCCGACACAGATTCGGCGGGCCCCGACGGGGCGTGCTTCGTGGACGGGGACGGTCGGCGGCAGTCGCTCTGCGGTGTCTGGCGGGTCGCCTCGCTGCGGGCGGCGTTGCACCGGTTGACTGTCGAGCGGGACGGGACTCTGTCCGGAGCCCCGGTCCGGGCACTGCTGGCTGGTCTCGTCGTGCGGGAGGTGGCCTGGTCCGGCGAGGGCCCGCCGCCGTGGTTCGACTGCGACACTGACGAGGACGTACGCCGGGCGGAGGAGTGGGCGCGATGACGGTGATGGACGACTGGGTCACGGCGGTGTGCGCCGAGTTGGATCTGGACCCGGCCGCGGTACCGGTGCCAACGGTGCTGGATCTGGCCCGGGACGTCGCCCATCAGGTGCTGCGTCCGGGTGCGCCGGTCACCGCGTACCTCTTGGGGTTGGCGGTTGGCCGGGGCGCGGAGCCGGCGGACGCTGCGGCCCGGCTCAGCGCGCTGGCGGGCGCCTGGCCGGTCGAGCTGGGCGCCGACCCCGCGAACCCGACGGCCCCCTGACCGCCGCTGTCCGATCCCGGTCCGGGCTGATTCGGCCCCCGGGCGGCGTGGGTAGGGTGATCGTGACGGACGGAGGCGATCATGACGGCTGACCACCCCTCGGCGCCGCACGGTGAGCTGCCCGGCGCTTCGACTGAGCCGGCGGAATCGATCCTGCTCGACGAGCCCAGCACCACCGACCTGCGAGCGAAGGTGACCGAGGCGTGGCGGGAGTTCGCCCGTGCGCTCGCCGTACGGCTGCGGGAACTTCCCGTCGGCGCGCACCTCGACGTGACCCTGGACCCCACCGCCTCCGGCACCGGGGACGCCATCTATTCGATAAGCGTCGACGTGGACGCGGACCGGGTGTTGTCCGCCCGCGCGGTCGGCAACGCCACCCTGCCGGCGGGCTACCGACTGGACCGCGGTGCGGTGGCGGACATGGTCGCGCTCGGTTGGTCCCCGCCCGGGGTGGTCGCCGGCTCCGGTGGTTCCTTCGGGCTGAACGCCACGACGGCCGAGTCGACCCAGGTCGCCGCGCTGCTCTCCCGCACGCTTCGGGACGTCTACGGCGCCCCGCACCCGGCCTTCCTCGTCTACTCGGTGCAGGACACCGAGGGCGAACCGCTGGCGGTGGACCCGCTGGGCACCGCGCGCAGCGAGTTCGGCCCGGACGCCGACGTGGAGGCGGACCTGGAGGAGGCGTTGGCCGAGGCGGCCGCCGCGCAGGTGGAGCGGGACGACGTGCTCGACCTGGCCGACCGGGTCCGTACCGTGGTCTCCACGATGTTGAAGTCGGACACCGACCGGTTGCAGGTCGACTCGGACGGCGACATCAACATCCGCGCCGGCTCGGCGATGGTCTTCGTGCGGGTGCGGGACAATCCGCCCCTGGTGGACGTCTTCTCCCCGGTGCTCACCGAGGTCGAGCCGACCGAGCGGCTCTACGTCAAGCTCTCCGAGCTGACGAACCGGATGCCGATCGGCCGCCTCTACTGCGCCGACGACACGGTCTGGGCGTCCATCCCGGTGTTCGGCCGCAACTTCCAGGCGACCCATCTGATGCTGGCGGTGCAGGTGATGACCGGTCTGGCCGACGAGTTGGACGACCGTCTGCACGGCGAGTTCGGGGGCAAGCGGTTCTTCGGTGAGGGTGACAAGCCGGTCCGACGCGACGAGTCGGAGCACCGCACCGGCATGTACCTCTGAGACCGGTCAGGTCACGTCCAGCAGGGTCTTGCCGACCGTCGCGCGCGCCTCGATGGCGGCGTGCGCGTCGGCGGCGCGTTCCAGCGGGAAACGCTGGCCGATGAGCGGTCGCAGCCGGCCGGCCGCCGCGTCGGCCAGGGCCTGTTCGGTGTACGCGCGCAGCCGCGCGGGCGGCACGTCCGGCCGGACCAGGGTCACCTGCCGTGCCGCGGCGGCCTCCGCCGACACCGGGGACCACTCTCCGCTCGCCAACCCGAAGCTGACCATCCGGCCGCCCGGGGAGAGCAGGTCGAAGGCGGCCCGGGCCACCGGACCACCGACCCCGTCGAGCACCACGTCGACCCCGCCAACCGCGGCCCGGACCTGCTCGACCCACTCGGGTCGGAGGTAGTCGACGGCCAGCTCGGCACCCAGGCCGGGCAGCAGGTCCACCTTGCGTGGCCCACCGGCCGCGCCGACCACCTGGGCTCCGGCCCGGACCGCGAGCTGCACCAACAGGCTGCCCACGCCACCGGCCGCGGCCTCCACCAGCACCCGGTCACCCGGGTGGACGCCGACCGCCTCGATCAGCATGGTGGCGGTCCGCCCGTCGGCCAGCAGCGCGACCGCCTCGTCCAGCGCCAACCCGGCCGGCACCGCGATCGACGCCGACGCGTCCACGGCCGCGAGTTCGGCGTAACCGCCGGAACCTCCGGTTGCGCTGACCACCCGCTGCCCGGTCAGCGCCGGGTCGACGTCCGGCCCGACCGCAGTGATCACCCCGCCGACGCCGTTGCCGGGGATCAACGGTGGGGTGAGGCGGAACGGGCCGGGGCGACCGGCGCGCAGTTGCGTCTCGATGAAGGTGATGTTCGCGTGCGCGACGTCGATCAGCACCTGGCCGGGGCCGGGCACCGGGTCGGGCGCGGGGCCGGGCACCAGCACCTCGGGCCCGCCGAACTCACGTAACCAGATCGCCCGCATGACAGTCTCCTCGGCCTCGGTGGGCTGCCTCGCCCACTCGGGGTCAGTCCATCTCCTCAACCCGGGTTGAGGTCAAGAGGTGCCGGGAGAAGGGCCGACGCCGGGCGATTCGACCAGCCGGGAGAGCACGATGGTGCTGCGGGTGGAGGTCACGAACGACTCGGCACGCAGCCGCTCCAGCGCTGCCTCCAGGTGGGCGATGTCGGCGGCGCGCAGGTGCACGAGCGCGTCCGCCTCCCCGGAGACGGTGTACGCGCCGACGACCTCGGGGTGTCGGCGGGCGGCGACACCGATCTGCGCCGGGGTGGTCCGGCCGGCGCAGAACAGCTCCACGAAGGCCTCCGTCGTCCAGCCGACGGCGGCTGGATCAACGACAGCCGTGAATCCCCTGATCACGCCGGTGGCGCGCAGTCGGTCGACGCGGCGCTTGACCGCCGGGGCGGAGAGTGACACCCGAGCGCCGATGTCGGCGTAGGACGCGCGGGCGTCCGCGACGAGTAACGCAATGATCCGCTGGTCTACCGCGTCTATCTGCAACGTTCCGCCTCTGGGAAGCAACGCTTGTGGCTGTTTTCAAAGTTCCACGGTACCTACTCTTGTTGACCGTGAACCAGCAGCGTTTCCCGCGAAAGCGGACATATCTCATGTGCTCGCCGGAGTATTTCGCGGTCGAGTACGCGATCAATCCGTGGATGGACGTGACCACCCCGGTCGACCGGGACCTGGCCGTCAAGCAGTGGGACCGGCTGCGCGAGACGCTTGTCGGCCTCGGCCACGAGGTGCACCTGCTCACCCCCGAGCAGGGCCTGCCCGACATGGTCTACGCCGCCAACGGCGGCTTCGTGGTGGACGGCAGCGTCTACGGCGCCCGGTTCAAGCACGAGCAGCGGGCCGCCGAGGCCGCCGCCCACCACGCCTTCTACGAGGCGCAGGGCTGGCGGTTCCTCGCACCCAGCGAGACCAACGAGGGTGAGGGCGACTTCGCGTACGTGCCGGAGGCGCACGGCGGGCTCATCCTGGCCGGGCACGGCTTCCGCACCGAGATCCCGGCGCACGCCGAGGCGCAGGAGGCGCTGGGCCGCCCGGTGGTGTCGCTGCGCCTGATCGACCCCCGCTTCTACCACCTGGACGTGGCGCTCGCGGCCATCGACGACGCGAATGTCGTCTACTTCCCGGGCGCGTTCTCCGCGGCCAGCCAGCGGGTGCTCACCCAACTCTTCCCGGACGCGGTGATCGCCGACGACGAGGACGCGATGGCCTTCGGGCTCAACCTGGTCAGCGACGGCGCGAACGTGGTGCTCAACAGCGAGGCCACCCGCTTGGCCGGCAAGCTCAAGGCGGCCGGGTACACCCCGGTCCCGGTCGAGCTGGCCGAGCTGAAGAAGGGTGGCGGCAGCGTGAAGTGCTGCATCGCCGAGCTGCGACACTGACCCCACGAACGTCTCGGGGCCGGCCTCCCACTGGGAGACCGGCCCCGAATCGTGTTCCGGGTGGGCGTTCAGCCCAGCGTGGCCAGCTCGTTGATCAGCACGTTCGACATGACCTGACCGTCGCGCTGCACCTCGCGCAGGTACCACTTCTGCTGAGGGGTACGCGGCTGGTTGAACTGCCAGATGCCGCGCGGGCTGTCGATCTGGCCGATCTTGCCCAGGGCCAGGTTGACCTGCTGCGGCGTGGGCTTCCCGCCGGCCAGCTGGATGGCCTGGTCGAGCACCTGCGCCGCGTCGTACGACGCCATCGCGTACGTGGTGGGGGTGACCTGGTACTTCTTGCGGTACGCCGAGGCGAAGACCCGGTTCGACGTGTTGTTCAGGTCGGCCGAGTAGTTCAGCGCGGTCTGGATGCCCAGCGCGTTGTCCTTCAGGTTCTCCAGCACCGCGCCCTCGGTGAGGAAGCCGGGTGCGTAGATCGGCCCGGCGAACTTCTCGCGCAGTTGCTTGATGAACTCCACGGCGGCCGCCCCGGCGAAGAAGCAGAAGACCGCGGTGGGCTTCTTGGCCAGCGCCCTGGTGATGTCCGAGGCGTACGTGGTCTTGCCGGGGTTGGGGGTGGCGTTGGTGTAGGTCACCGCGTCGCGAATCCGTGGGTCGCTCGCGCCGAACTCCTGCCGGAAGCCACGGACCACGTCCGGGCTGCCGACGTTCTCCGGCATGATGATCGCGACACGGCCGTTCGCCGGCAGTTGGTCGCGCAGGTAGCGGCCCAGCGCCCGGCCGGCCTCGTCGAGCACGTACGAGGTCCGCCAGATGTAGAAGACGCTCTGCAGGCTGCTCGGTGAGGCGTTGGAGCCGATCAGCGGGACCCGGGCCTGTTCCACGGTGTCCCGGATGCCGACCATCACCGCCGAGTTGACCACGCCGGTGAGCGCCAGCACGCCCTGCTTGAGCAGGCCATCGACCGCGGCCTTACCGGTCTTCGCGGTGTCGCCCTCGTCGGCGGTCAGCAGCTCCACCGGGTGGCCGCCCAGCCGCTGGTCGTTCAGGTCGAGGAAGAGCTGGAAGCCGTTGGTGATGTCGTCGCCGATGCTCTTGAATCCACCGGCCTGCGGCGTGATCAACCCGATCTTGATTGGACCGCGGTCGGCGGTCGGTCCGGCGTCACTGTCTGAGCCACACGCGGCGACGAACCCGGTGGTACCGAGCGCGGCCAACAGTTGGAGCGCCCGCCTGCGATTCATCTGTGACACCGAGTTCCTTCCACGGAAGCGTTGCAGGGCCGAACACCGCCCCACCGGCGTTCTACCTGCTCCGCGACGCTGCGTCAATGGCTAGTGATCATCGTGCAAGGACCGCAACACAGCAAGGACCTGAGGCCAGGCGACGGACTCCGGGTCGATCAGCCCGAAATGCTCGCATCCAGGCAGTTCAACAAGGGAAATATCGGAACCCTCGGCACGCGCCTCCGCGACGAAATCCCGGCTCATCTCCGCCGGAACCTGGAGATCGTCCGAGCCGTGCACAACTACCGTCCGTGTTCGTATCGGTACCAACATCCGTGGATCCGCAGCCGCGTAGCGGTCCGGGACCTGCGCCGGGCCGCCCCCGAGCAGCGCGGCGACCGCCCCCGAGTCCAAATCCCGCCGGTACGCCTCGCCCAGATCGGCCACCGGGGCCAGGGCGAGCACCCCGCGCACAGTCGCCGGGGCGGTGGCCGCCGCGTACAGCGCCAGGTGACCGCCGGCGGAGTGCCCGACCAGGATCGGCGCGGCCGGAGTCACCCGGCCGGGCAGCGCCTCGGCCGCCAGCGCCGGCAGCTCGGCCACCCCGGTCAGGACGTCGGTCAGGGTGCCCGGCCAGCCACCTCCGGGCTGCCCGGTGCGGCGGTACTCCAGCTGCGCCACCGGGTAGCCGGCAGCGGCGAGGGCCGCGGCCAGCGGGCCGGTGTGCCGTCGGTCGTACTCGGCCCGCCAGAACCCGCCGTGCAGCACGACGACCAGCGGCCGTGCCGGCCCGGTTCCCGCTGGGAGGCGCAGGTCGGCCACCTGATCCGGGTCGTCCCCGTACGCCACGGTCCGGTCGGGCTCCGGAGCGGGCCGGGTCAACACGGCGCGCGGGTCGACAGGCATGGCGCGACGGTAGCGCGCCCCGCCCGGGTGGTTCGGCCCCGGGAGTCGGTCCCGGACGGCATAGCTCGGGCCCGCTGGGTAAAGATGGACCCCATGACCGAAGCGCGCTCCGCTGGACAGAACGACGAGCCCGGCCCCGACGACTCCGGCCACTCCGGCACCGTTGTGGTGGTCGGTCCGGACGGCCGGCCGATCGGCACGATGCAGACCGACGAGGGCCAAGGCGAGGATCCGACCCGCCTGGTCGAACAGCCGGCCAAGGTGATGCGGATCGGCAGCATGATCAAGCAGCTGTTGGAGGAGGTGAAGGCCGCGCCCCTCGACGACGCCAGCCGCAACCGGATGCGGGAGATCCACGAGCGGTCGATCGTCGAGCTCAAGGAGGGCCTCGCCCCCGAGCTGCGCGACGAGCTGGAGCGCATCTCGCTGCCCTTCGCCGAGGACAAGGCCCCCAGCGAGGGCGAGCTGCGGATCGCGCACGCCCAGCTCGTCGGCTGGCTGGAAGGCCTGTTCCACGGCATCCAGGCGGCCCTGGTGGCGCAGCAGATGGCCGCCCGGGTGCAGCTGGAGCAGATGCGCGGCGGCCGGCAGGCGCTGCCCAGCGGCCCCGGCGGAGTCGTCCCCGGGATGCCGGGCATCGGCCAGCCGGGCGCCGGCGAGGGTCACAACACCGGTCAGTACCTCTGACCTCAGTCCACCCCGAAGATCTTCTCCAGGTACGCCGCCACGCCGTCCTCGGTGTTCGCCGTCGTCACGTCGTCGGCGACCGCCAGGACGGCGCGGTGCGCGTTGGCCACCGCCACGCCACGCCCGGCCCAGGTCAGCATCGGTACGTCGTTGGGCATGTCGCCGAAGGCCAGCACGTCCGCCGCGGCCACCCCGAGCTGGTCGCAGTACCAGGCCAGCCCCGCCGCCTTGGTCACCCCGGCCGCGGAGATCTCCACCAGCCCCGAGGACGACGAGTGCGTGGCCTCGGCCAACCCCGCCACCGCCGTGGCGATCAGCTCGGCGAAGGCATCCGGGTCCTGCTCGCCGGCTCGGGCGAGGAGCTTCACCGCCGGCACCGAGAGCAACTCCTCCGGCGTCTCGATCGGCCGGATGCCGTTGGCGTCGGCGTCCCAGCGCAGCGGGTAGTGCGCCTCGTGCCGCATCTCCCGGCTGTCCAGGATCTCCACGGCGAAGCTGATCCCGGGCACCTCGGCCCGTAGCCTCCGAGCCACCTCGGCCAGGTGGTGCGGTGCGAGCGGGTCAGCCCGCACCACCTCGTCCTCGAACGGGTCGTAGACCACGGCGCCGTTGGCGCAGACCGCCGGCAGCGGCCGGGCGAGCTGGTCGTACACCATCTTGAGCCAGCGGACCGGACGGCCGGTGACCAGGACGACCGGCGTGCCTCGCGCGGAGATCCGCGCGAGCAGGTCGGCGGTGCGCGGGCTGACGGTGTGGTCGTCGCGGATCAGCGTGCCGTCGATGTCGGTGGCGATGAGGCGGGGTGTGTCTCCCATTACCGGGACAGTAGCCGGTCGAGATACACCGCCACCCCGTCGTCGTCATTGCGCAAGGTCACCTCGTCCGCGACGGCGCGCAGAGCGGGGTGGGCGTTCGCCACGGCCACCCGCGACCAGCCGGCCCACTCGAACATCGGCAGGTCGTTGGGCATGTCACCGAAGACCAGCACATCGGCCGGGTCGACCCCGAGGGTCTGCGCCACCACGGTCAGCCCGGTCGCCTTGTCCACGCCGGGCGGGCAGATCTCGATGAAACCGAGCCCGGCCTGGGTGAGTGTGGCGACCTGCGGCGGGACGATCCGACGAGCCACCGCCAGCAGTTCGTCCACGTGGTGGTCGGCGGTCCGGGCAAAGGCCTTGATCACGTCGCAGGCGAGACACTCGTCGCGCGTGCGCGCCTCGAAGCGGTCCTGGTAGGGCCAGCTCTCGTGATAGTCGCCCCACAGCGGGGCGTCCTGCTCGTCGGACGCCTCGACCATGACGGTCAGCGGGCCGACCTCCGCCTCCAGGTCGGCGAGGAGCCGGGCCAGCACCTCGGCGGGCAGCCGCTCGTCGCGGAGCACCACCGGGCCGCTCGGGTCGCTCTGGTCGACCACTCGCCCACCACCGGCCATCACCAGGAAGTCGGCGGCGCGGATGTCGTTGCGGGTCAACTCGGTCAACCGAGGGCCGCGTCCGGTCGCGCCGACCACCGGAATCCCGGCGGCGCGCACCCGGTCGAGCACCCCATGGGTGTACGCGGAGACGGTGTCATCGCTGCGGACCAGCGTCCCGTCGAGGTCGGTCGCGATCAACTTGGGCAGTCCCGGGCGGGTCATGGTTCCTCCTTCGCCCGCCGCCGTCGCACCGCCAGCGTCAGGGAAACCGACTCCCGGCGTGACGGCGGGCAGCAACCGTACCTCGCGGAACGGGTCGCATCCATGGCTTCCAGGCGAATCGGACGCCAACCCCCGGCACCCGCAAGGTGTCCCCACCCCGCCCCCACCCCCTCCCCGCCGATCATGGAGTTGTGGTGTCCGGTTTACCCGTTCACACGACTTATGTTCACCACCACAACTCCGTGATCGACGCGATCGAGGCGCCGTGAGGTCGGGCGTTGGGGTGGGGTGGGGTTAGGGCTGGGGGTCGGGGCGGGCGAAGGGGGCGGCCGGGGCGACTGTCAGGTCGGCTGGTGCGGGTAGGCCGTCGTCGACCGGGTCCGGGTCGCGGCGGCGGCGCCAGGGGCGCGGTGCTGGCGCGTCGGCGGGCCGGTCATCGTCCGGTGGCGCGGCGAACGCGCCGGGGGGTGCGGCGGGCGCCAGCCGCAGGGCGGCCGCGAACAGCACACAGGCGGCGAACGCCATCACCAGCCCCCGGCCGTACTCGACCTGGAAGCCGTCCTGCGGCGAGTAGAAGAAGTTTCGCTGACCGGGGTTGTCGAAGCTGGCCGTGGCCGCCACCAGCAGCGCCAGCAGGGCACCGGCCAGGGTGAGGCCGGCCAGTCGGGCGTTCGGCCGCACGGCCGCCGTGCCGCGCAACGCCAGCGCCACGGTGCAGACCAGGGCGAGAAGCCCGACCAGATAGCCGACCCCGAAGCCACCGACCTCGGACACCCCGGCGGGCACCTCGATCGTCGCGTTCCCCTCGGGCCCGCCGTTCGGCAGGCTCATCACCAGCCACTCACCGACCAGCGAGGCGATCGCGGCCACCGCGCCCAGACCGGCGAGCAGCAGGGGCAGTCGAGGATCCCGCGCGAAGTCGGCCAGGGACCAACCGAACCGGCGTCGTGGAGCCGGGTCGACGGCGCCCCACTCGATCACGGCCGGGGCCTCGGACCGGTCGCCCTGCCGCGGGATCGGAAGCTCCTCGGACATCGGCCACCCTTCCGCCGGCACGGACCTGGGTCGCATCATGGCACAGCAAGCTGGTGGTGACAGGGATCGCAGGGCTGGCGAGCGTGCCGGTCAGTCGCTCGGCGGTCGCCTTTCCGCTAGCGTTTGCCTCATGCCTATCCGTACCGCTTCAGCACAGTGGCAGGGCAATCTCACCGAGGGCGCGGGCACCATCCGCACCGGTAAGGGCGGCCTGTCCGGCAACTACTCCTTCAAGTCGCGCTTCGAGGAGGGTGAGGGCACCAACCCCGAGGAGCTGATCGCCGCCGCGCACGCCGGCTGCTTCTCGATGGCGTTCTCCAAGGCGCTCGCCGACGCGGGCTCCACGGCCACCTCGGTCGAGACCACCGCCAAGGTGCACCTGGACAAGACCGACGCCGGCATGACCGTGACCCGGATCGACCTGGAGACGGTCGGCCAGGTCCCGGGGATCGACGACGCGGAGTTCCAGAAGCTCGCCGAGGCCGCCAAGGCCAACTGCCCGATCTCCCGCCTGCTCTCGCCGGGTGCCGAGATCACCCTCAACGCCCGCCTGGCTTCCTGAGCTAGCCGGCCCACACCGTACGTCCACGGAAGGAGCCTCCGCCCGGTCCCGGGTGGTCGCTTCTTCCGTGCATGTGCGGGTGACGGCCACGGTCGTCCCGCAGGACCGGGCCGCGTGCCCCCGCGTCGGGCACAATGGGCGAGGTGCCGGTGGAGATGAGCCGTGAGCGCTTCGAGGAGTTGGTCGGCGAAGCCCTCGACGAGGTGCCCGAAGAACTACTCGGCCTGATGAACAACGTGGTGATCCTGGTCGAGGACGACCCGCCACCGGGAGAGGTCGACCTGCTCGGCCTCTACGAGGGGCATGCGCTCACCGAGCGCGGCTGGGACTACTCCGGCGTGCTGCCCGACCGGATCTTCATCTACCGCCATCCGATCCTGCGGATCTGCGACAACGACGAGGACGTCATCGACGAGGTGGCGGTGACCGTGGTGCACGAGATCGCCCACCACTTCGGCATCGACGACGCGCGGTTGCACGCTCTCGGCTGGGGCTGACCCCCGCCGCTCGACGCCCGCGCCGCTCGATGCCCGCCCGCGCCGCACGGCCCGCGTGCGCCGCGCCGCCCGGCCGATGGCCTGTGCTTGCCGAGGTCGCCTACCGTCGGTGCAGCGAACGCGACCCTATTCAGGAGGCCCTTTCATGCGCAGCGAGCTGTTCTCCGCGGAGAATCTGGAGAAGGAGTCCGCGCAGCCCGGCATGCGGTTGCAGAACTCCAAGATGTTGAAGATCGAGCTCAACGGTGAGGCGATGGCCCGGGTCGGGTCGATGGTCGCCTACCAGGGGAATGTGCAGTTCCAGGCGCTGGGCTCGGGCGGGCTCGGCAAGTTCCTCAAGCAGAAGCTCACCGGCGAGGGCGTCCCGCTGATGAAGGTCACCGGCCAAGGGGACGTCTTCCTCGCCGAGCTGGCCAAGGACGTGCACATCATCGACCTGGAGCCGGGCGACGCCCTCTCCATCAACGGCAGCAGCGTGCTCGCCTTCGACTCCACCCTCCAGTACGACATCAGGATGGTCGGCGGTGCCGGGATGGCGTCCTCGTCCGGCCTCTTCAACTGTGTGTTCAGCGGCCACGGGCGGATCGCCATCACCACCAAGGGCACCCCCGTCGTGCTGAACGTGGACGCCCCGACGTACGTCGACCCGCAGGCCGCGGTCTGCTGGTCGGCGAACCTCCAGACCGGCTACCACCGGGCCGAGCAGCTCGGTCTCGGCACACTGCTCGGCCGTCGCACCGGTGAGTCGTTCACCATGAGCTTCGCCGGTCAGGGCTTCGTGGTGGTGCAGCCGTCCGAGGAGCCGCCGGTTCTGGGCAGCGGCCAGCAGCAGCAGGAGGGCGGTCTGCTCGGCGGTCTGCTGAGCTGATCGCGAGTGGCGTGGGGCGCTCCCGAACTGTGGGGGCGCCTCCGCCCGATCAGGTCAACTCGCCGGTACGCAGGCGGGCCAGCCAGGCCGCCGCATCGGCGTAGTCGATGTCGGAGAGACCGGCTGGCGCGGGCACCGGGCGTTGGCCCGCTGCCTCGGCCCACCGGTGCCGGGGGTAGGAGCCCAGGAAGCGGACGTCGGCACAGACCCGGCGGAGCCCCTGCAACGCCTCGCCCAGGCGTACGTCGGCCACGTGGCCGGTGCAGTCCAGGAAGAAGACGTAGCGGCCCAGCGCCTCACCGGTGGGACGGGACTCGATCCGGGTCAGGTTGACCCCCCGGACGGCCAACTCCATCAGCACGGACAGCAACGCGCCGACCCGGTCGTGGGCGATGTAGACCGCGAGCGAGGTGAGGTCGTCACCGGTCGGCGGCGGTGGCGGCCCGGGGCGGGACACCAGCGCGAACCGGGTCACCGCGTCGGGGTGGTCGGCGATCTTGTCGGCGAGTGTCGTGAGTCGGTGCCGGGAAGCTCCGATCGGTGCGCAGATCGCCGCGTCGTACTCACCCGTGCCGGCACCGGCGGCGGCCGCGCCGTTGGAGAGTACGTCGACCACCACGGCGTCGGGCAGGTGGTCGCGCAGCCAGCCTCGGCACTGGGTGGACGCCTGTGGGTGGGCCGCCACGGTGCGGACCGAGGTCAGCGAGGTGCCGGGCCGCGCGGCGAGCACGAACTCCACCGCCAGGATCACCTCCCGGGTGATCACCAACGGCTCGCCCTCGGCCATCTCGTCCAGGGTGACGCCCACCGCGCCGCCGATCGAGTTTTCCAGTGGCACCAGCGCGGCGTCGGCGTCGCCGGCGCGGACGCTGTCCAGTGCCTCCCCGACGCTGCGGGCGGGCGTACGGGTGCCGCGCTCGGCGGCGGGCACGGAGCGCAGGGCCTGCTCGGCGAAGGTGCCCTCCGGCCCGAGGAAGACGAAACGCGTCGGCGGTGTTCCCGGCATGCCGATCAGCCTACGCACCCGGTCCGTTGGCCGGGCCGGCGTCGCAGGCGAGGGTGCGGATCCCGGCCGGACCGGTGGCGCGTACCTCGATGGTGCAGACGTCCGTGCCGGCGGTGACCAGCACCGGGGCGCTGGGCCTGCCCCGGGTGACCACCTGGAGTTCCTCGTGCCCGGTCACCGTCAGCACGGTGAACTGCCAGTCGCCGGCACAGAGCGGCCCGGTTCGGACCTGGACCCGGACGTTCGCCGGCAGCACTGCGGCCCGACCGCGCAACAGTTGCAGCACCCGCTGCCCGGTCGGCCCGTTGCGGCAGGCCGTCGCGACCAACCCGGCGTCCGGGGTGGGCGTCACCGTACCGAGGGAGGGTGCGGTGGCCGGCGGGGTCGGGGGCGCGGTGCTCGGGCCGGGCGTCGTCGGGGTCGCGGTGTGGGTGGGCACAGCGGTCGGCTCGCCGAGCCCGGGTGGGGCGCCACAACCGGCCAGCGCCGCGACGGCGAGCGCCATCGGCAGGATCCGGGCGATGGCCCGGACAGGACCGTGATCGGCTGCCCGGCCAGGATTCGCCGGTGGGGTGTGGATCGTCGGCCGCGGTGAGGGGGACGCGGGGCGGGGCGGGGTGAACGGCACGGGCCGATCCTCGGGACATCGGAGAATTCGTCGCGGCCGGGGTGGCCGAGCCCATCGTAGGGTGAGCGGCCGATCGGGTGAAGGTCAGCCGGTGACGCGATGCCCGGCGCGCTGGAGCGCGGCCGTGCCCTCGGCCAGCCGGACGGTCGGCACCAGCAGGTAGTCGGTGTCGAACGTGGAGAACGTGACGGCGCTGACCCGTGCCTCGGCGAGCGGGTCGACGAGGGCGGCCAGGCTGCCGGCGCCGGCCGGCGCCACCGGGGCGGTGACCCGTAGACAGCGCCAGGTCGTCTCCACCACGGCCTGCGCCGGTGCCCGGTCGGTCGGGCAGATCACGGAGATCCCGTCGGCGGTCCAGCTCACCGTCACCACGTCCGCGCCGCGCAGCCCGCTCGACAGCGCGTACGGCAGGGTGGTGCCGGCGGCCAACCGGCACACAGCGTATTCCCCCCGGCAGTAGTGCGATATCGAGCATGAGGGCACCCTACGGCCTTCGTACGGGCCCACCCCGGCAACACCGCGTGCGGTGAAGGACACACTCCGCCGCAGGTCAGACCTCGGAGAAGAAGGTGAGGGAGCCGGCGACGGTGCCGTCGGTGAGCACCGGGGTGGAGATCGCGTCGACGGTCGCGTCGGAGCTGTTCGCCGAGGCGGCCTGCACCCGGAGTAGGCCACGGGCGAGTCGGCCGGAGGAGAGCGCCAACAGCGGCGGGATCTTGTCGATCTCGGCTTCGGTCAGCTCGCCCCGGTTGGCGGTGAAGTCGAGCAGGCGTAGCCCGCCGTCGAGCAGCGGTCGCCCGATCAGCCCGTCCGGCTCACCGAGGCAGAGCAACTCGCAACCGGCCGTGGAGATCGCCACCACCCGGGTGTCGGCGTCGATCAGCAGACACGGCTCGTCGGCCCGGGAGACTGTCGACGACCATTGGCCGACGTTGTCGGACTCCGGCTCTGTCGAGGCCCGCGCCGCCGGCACGAACGCTTCCGAGAGCGAAAGTTCGACGTGGGCCACCGCGCCTCCTATGTGCACCGATCGACTGTCCACGCTAGCGGGTCGCCGACGGAATCACCGAGCGCACCGGGTCACCGGGACGCGCAGCGTGAACCGAGGCGACCGGTGACGGCGCGGAGACCGGTGAGGTGAACGGGGGGACCGGAGCCGCGTGGCGTCGCCGGTGACGTTACCGGCGGTGGGCCGGCTTGTCAGCGGCCGTTCGGCCCTCGTCGTACCACCGGTAGTCGGCCGTTGGACGGTACGTGCCGTTCAGCCAGGTGCCGGGGTGCTGTGCGACCCGGGAAAGCTTCTCGGCTGTGGCGGGGCTGATCCGGCTGCCACCGGCCACGAGCAGCCGGTCCAGTTCGCGGTGGGTGGCCATCAGACAGTCCTTCGGAAGGCCGTAGACGCTGATCACGCCGGAGCCGACGAAGGTCAGCACCGGAGTCACCGGTACGGGCAGCCCCACCGCGTCGGAGAGGGCCTTGCTGGCCCGCTTGGCGTCCCGACGGGACTCGGCCACGTACGGGGGCCGCTTGCCGTTGATCTGCACCACGTCTCCGGCGACGAGCACCCTGGCCCGGCCGTGGTCGGCGATGGTCACGGCGAACAGACCGCTCGGCCCGATGGCGAGGAACCCGGCTCGGTCGTCCTGACCGCGGTCGAGGACGTCCGTCACATCGGTGCGCGGCCACTCGATCACGTGCCACGCGGGCCCGAGATGGTCGAGTTGGCCCAACGCCCGGGCCCCGGCCGCCTCCAGGCGGCGTGCACCCCGCTCGGCCCGACGGCGGCGGGCCCATTCGAGCGGTGTCGGACGGACCGGTTCGAGAACCCCCGGCGCCTCGACGCGGGGGTGTGGCACCGCCACGGGCGGCAGTGCCCGAGCGGACGGTACGGCTCGTCGTGCGGGAAAGACAGTCATCGCGACCTCCGGCAAAAGGTCCCTCGAAGTTATGTCCTCACTACCCTACGTTGCCACTACCGGTGTTCGGCAAGCCGGAGCGCCGGAGTGACTGTGGATGAATGCCATATTCATCCACAGTTCTTTTGTCGGATGCCGCTAAACCCTGCCCTACGCTGCGGGAGTGACCCACTACGTCGACAGTGAAGTCGGGCGGCTCGGCACCGTACTGCTGCACCGGCCCGGCCCCGAACTGGCCCGGCTCACCCCCCGCAACAACGACTCGCTCCTCTTCGACGCGATCCCCTGGGTGGGGCGCGCCCAGGAGGAGCACGACGCGTTCGCCGCGGCCCTGCGTGAGCGCGGCGTCGAGGTGCTCTACCTGGCCACCCTGCTGGCCGAGACGCTCGCCGTCGCGGACGCCCGGGCCGAACTCACCGAGCAGGTGCTGCGCTCCCGACGGCTCGGCGACACCCTGCGCGCCCGCGTCGCCGACCACCTCTCCTACCTGGATCCGGCCGCCCTGGCCGACGTCCTCACCGCCGGGCTGGCCCACGAGGAGTTGCGGATCAGTTCGGAGCGACCGGGTGGCCTGGTCTACACGCTGATGGACCGACACGACTTCGTCATCGACCCGCTGCCCAACCTGCTGTTCACCCGCGACTCGTCGCTGTGGATCGGCGACCGGGTCGGCGTCACCAGCCTGGCCATGCCGGCCCGCCGCCGCGAGACCACCCTGACCGACGCCATCTACCGCCACCACCCCCGGTTCGCCGGCACCGAGTTCGTCTACCGCCCGCACCTGGAGCACCTGGAGGGCGGGGACGTGCTGCTGCTCGCACCCGGGGTGCTGGCCGTCGGCGTGGGCGAGCGGACGACCCCGGCCGGCGCCGAGCGCCTCGGTCGGCAGGTCTTCGGCGCCGGCCTGGCCCACACCATCCTGGTGGTGCCGATCGCTCAGAAGCGCGCCACCATGCACCTGGACACCGTGTGCACGATGGTCGACGTGGACGCCGTCCTGATGTATCCCAACATCGCGAGCACGCTCTCCGCGTACACAGTGATCGCCGGCGCGGACGGCGAGGACCCACGGGTGGACGGGCCGGCACCGTTCCTGCGGGCCGCCGCCGACGCGATGGACCTCGACCTGCTCCGGGTCATCGACACCGGGCTGGACCCGGTCACCGCGGAACGCGAGCAGTGGGACGACGGCAACAACACCCTCGCCCTGGCCCCCCGGCTGTGCGTCGGCTACGAGCGCAACACGGAGACCAACGCCCAACTGGAGCGCGCCGGCATCGAGGTGATCCCGATCGCCGGCTCGGAGTTGGGCTCCGGCCGGGGCGGACCCCGCTGCATGTCCTGCCCGATCACCCGCGACCCGCTACCGGTCGCCGGCTGAACGCGCGCCGACCGCGCCCACCCGTCACCCGGCGCGCGGGACGACCGCGCCCGCCGCCGGGCTGAGCGGGACGACCGCGCCCGCCGCCGGGCTGGAGCGGGACGACAGCGCCCGGGTGAGCGGGACGGCGGGGCCGGCTCAGCGCAGGGTGAGTTGGCGGCCGAGCAGCCCCTGACGGGCCCGGCGGGCGGCGGCGTCGAGTGGGTCGGTGACGGTGAGCGCCTCCGCGTACCGCTTGGCGAACTGCGCCACCGGCTCCTCCCACTCGGCCGCCGGGGTCTCCTCCGGCAGGTCCCAGACCGGCACGAGCCGACCGTGTGCGCGGAACATGCCGGCGAACTTGGTCTGCTCGCCGAGCGGCAGGGTGCCGGCCGCGCCGAGTCGGGCCAGGGCGTCCAGGGCGGCGTCCTCGTCGTCGGGCAGCACCCAGCGCACGTGGGCCTTCTCCGGGACCTGACACCAGTACGCGGCCTTCGCCGCGGTCAGCCGCACCGTGGGGTAGATGGCCGCGTTCGCCCGCTCCAGCGACGCCTGGACGGTCGGATCGTCGGCCGCCCCCGGGTCGAGCCAGAAGTCGAAACCGTCGTGCATGGTGATGTCCAGCGGACCGTCCACGAGGATGTCCTGCAGCCGTGGGCCGGGGCCGGGCAGTGGCGGCACGGTCACCTGGCCACCCGGCTCGGTACGCAGCGCGCTGAGCAACGCGTCGGCCAGATCCCGGGAGACGTCGCCGGACTGCTGGTGGCGCTGGAGACCGATCAGCACGCGGCCGTCCGGCTTGGTGATCGCCGGGGCGGCCATCGGCAGCACCGTGGCGAGCGTCGCCGCCCGGTCGCCGAACTCCTCGACCAGGGCGGGCGCCAGCCGCAGCGGGGCGGAGGCGGCGGGCACCAACTCGCGCAGCGCGATCCACTCGGACTCGTCGACCAGCCCGTCGAACGGACGCGGCACGAAGACGTCCCGTACCTTGTCGCGACGGGGGGTGGTGTCGGCGGCGGTGCGCTGGCTCTTTCGACGCTTACTCACGGCGTCACAGCCTAGAGCCCCGAGCGGCAGGCCGTGGCCGGGACCCGCCCGAGCCGTCCTCAGCCCGCCGGCACCAGGTCGGGTCGGGGGGTCGGCACCGGGTCGAACTCCGCCCAGACGCGCTGGCCCATGCCGTCCTGCTCGACGCCCCAGCGAGTGGCCAGGCCGGCCACGATGTGCAGCCCGCGCCCGTCCGCCGCGTCCGGGTTGGCGGTTCGGAGCCGGGGCCCGGCGCTCGCGCTGCCGCCGTCGGTGACCCGCAGCTGGATCAGTGCGCCCTCGGTCGAGGGCCGCAGCCGCCAGGCAACCCGGATCACGCCGCCGGGCAGCGGCCTGGCGTGCCGCACCGCGTTGCCCACCAGCTCCGCGAGTACCGCGATCAGGTCCGCGAGGAGCGTCGGGGGTACGACGTCCGCCAGGTCGGCGGCGAGCCGGTGTCGGGCCAGCCGTGCCCCGCCCGGGTGGTGGGGAACCACCACGCACCAGGCTCGATCCCTCGCTGCCACTGCCGCTGCCACCGTCGCCTCCACGTCGCGCCACCCTTGGTCAACCGCGTGGTAGCCGCACCTCTGCGACCGTACCGCCGCCGGTCCTCGGTCGTAGGGATACCCATCCATTCTGTTGTTCAACGATCCGGCGGACGAGATAGAGGCCCAGCCCGGCACCCGGGTAGCCGCGGCGGTCGCCGGACTCGCCCTGCCAGAACCGGTCGAACGCCCGCTCCACGTGCTCGGGTCGGATGCCGATGCCCTGGTCGCTGACCCGGAACGCGACCAGTCGACCGTCGCCCGAGGCGGTGATCTCGATGGGAGAGTCCGGTGCCGAGTACTTACCGGCGTTGGTGGTCAACTCGGTCAGCACGGTGGCCAGGCTGGGCCGGTGACCGAGCGCCTTGGGGAGATCGCTCGGGAGGCGGAGCACCAGCCGGCGGCGCAGCTCCGCCGGCAGGTCCACGACGGCGGAGCGCAGCGCCTCGCCGAGGTCGAACGGGGTGGGAGGGTCGTCGCCCGGCCCCGCCTCGGCCGCCGAGCTGAGGAGACGGTCGACCAGCCGGGCCAGCTCGTTGGCACGCTGCCCGATCACCCGGGCCGCCTGCCGTCGGTCGACCTCGGTCAGCGACTCCCAGTGGTCGGTGAGGGTGTCCGCGTACCCCTTGATGACGGTGACCGGGGTGCGCAGCTCGTGGCTGGTCACGGCGACGAACAGCTCGCGGTCGTGGTCGCGGCGCTGCTGGTCGGTGATGTCCCGGAAGGTGACCACCCGCAACATGCCCGGACCGGGCAGGTCACCGGAGGTGAGCCGCAGCCAGCGGCCGTCCGGCATCCGGTGGTCCCGAACCTGCCCGGAGGGTGGCAGCGGAAACGGCAGCGGGCGGCTCAGCGCCTGCTCGACCGTCCGGCCGGTGACCTGGGCCGCGGCCGGGTTCCAGAGCCGGACGTGCCCGTCCCGGTCGACGACGGCCAGCCCGTCGGCGAGGGCCGCCACCACCGGACCGTCGCCGTGGACCGGCAGGCCAGTCTGGTCGCCGTACATGTGCGCGACGCAGGACGCGAGGTAGGCGACCACGCCCTGCTGCTCGGCGTCGGGCTCGTCATCGCCCGGATAGAGGGCGTGCAGACTGCCGACGGTGTGACCGCCGATCTCGGCCCGGGAGACCACCATCCGGCGCAGGCCGCTGCCGGCCAGTTCGCCGGCGAGGTTGCCGTTGAGGTCGCTCACCCGCGCCTGGCGTACCCGTGGTCCGGAGAGCAGGCAGACGGTGTCCGGGTCGTCGACTGCCAACGGCCGGCCGAGGGCCCACTCCGCCGCGCCGGTCGCGGCGATGACGCGGCCACCGGTCGGACCGAACTCGACGAACGCCATCCCGGTCGCGCCGAGCGCCGGCTGGGCTACCCGGAGCAGCCGGGCGAGGACCGGCAGGCCGGCGTCCCCAGAGTTGATCATCTCGATCACGACGGTGTGGCCGGCGAGGAGAGCGGGGAAATCGATACGCTCCGGCATGTGCCGAGTCTGCCCCGCCGAGCCGGTTTTGGGCACCCCCGCCGGGCGCTGGGGTCAGCGGTCCAGCCGGGCGAGGGCGTACGCCGGCCGGTCGGTGATGATCCCGTCCACCCCGGCGGCCAGCACCAGTTCCAGGTCGGTCGGCTCGTTGACCGTCCAGACGTACACCTGGTTGCCGGCCGCGCGCAGTGCGGGCAGCAGCTGCGGGCGGGCCCGGACCAGGCCGATGCCCGGCCCGGCGATCCGGGTGCCGAACGGCAGCCGCCCCAACCGCAGCCAGCGCGGCAGCACCTCCAGCAACAGCACGGTGGGCAGCGTCGGGGCCAGCTCGCGCACCCGACGGACCGCCAGTGGGGAGAACGACATGACGGTGACCTGCACCGGGTCGTCCGGCGCGGGGTCGGCCAGCCCGTACCGGCGCAGCAGGGTGACCAGTCGCCGTTCCACGTTCGAGCGGTAGCGGGACGGGTGCTTCGTCTCGACCAGCAGCCGGACCGGCCGGCCGGCGGCCAGCACCGCGTCCAGGAGCCGGGCCAGCGTCAGCAGCCGGGTGTGCGACTCGTCCGGCGGCAGGTCGCCGTTCGGCGCGCCACCCGGGTGCCACGAACCGAAGTCCAGGGCGTCCAGCTCGGCGAGCGTACGTGCGCTGACCAGACCGCGACCGTTGCTGGTGCGGTCGAGTCGTCGGTCGTGCACGCAGACCAGGTGCCCGTCCCGGGTCAGCCGGACGTCGCACTCCAGGCCGTCGGCACCCTCGTCCAGGGCGCGCAGGTACGCGGCGAGGGTGTGCTCGGGTAGGTCGAACGAGGCGCCGCGGTGCGCGAAGACCAGTGGCCCGCCCATTCCGCCGGCCTCAGATGACCTGGCCGGGCTGCCCGTTAGCGTCGACCACCGGTCGGCCGACGGCAGCCCACTGGCGCATCCCGCCGTCGGCGTTGCGCACCTGCTCCCAACCGTTGTTGATCAGGTAGGCGACGACCTGGGCGGAACGCCCACCGGAACGGCAGACGACCGCCACCTCCCGGTCGGCGGGCACCTCGGCCAGTCGGGCCGGCAACTCCATCATCGGCAGGTGGTGGGCGGTGGGCGCGTGGCCGGCCGCCCACTCGTCGTCCTCCCGCACATCCAGCAGGTAGGTCTCGTCGGCGATCTCGGTCACGGGCACGGTGGGAACCTGGGGTCCGAACACAGGAAGCAACACTAGATCCTCGTGGCCCGGTTCAACACCGACCGGGCCGTCGGTACCGTCACAACCGGGTCACCCAGCGCGGGTTGGCCTGCGCCCAGGCCGGCACCCGCGTGCCGCGAAGCGCCTCGAAGAGCCCGTTGCCCCCGTTGTCCAGCACCACGTACGAGACCTCGTCGATGGTCTGCGGCGAGGAGGGCACCTGGACGCCACGCATGCCGTCGGGCGGCAGCGCGCGCAGCGCGAGGAGCAGGTCCTCCAGGGGTACGCCGTTGGTGTCGACGGTCAACGAGCCGCCGACGGCCCGGAGCACCTGGTCGAATTTGACGGGGTTGTTCCGCAGGTCCGCCTTGCCGGCGCTGTCCAGCATCGCCCGGAGCAACTGCTGCTGGTGGTGTTGCCTGTCGTAGTCCCCGCCGGGCAGGTCGTAGCGCTGCCGGACGTAGTCCAGCGCCTGCGCCCCGTCCATCCGCTGGCAGCCGGTGGGGAAGACACGGTTGGTGTGGATCGAGCGGACCTCGGTGTCCACGCACATCTCCACTCCGCCGAGCAGGTCGATGACCTTCCGGAAGCCGGAGAAGTCGATCAGCGCGGCGCCGTCGAACCGGATTCCGGTGAGCCGGTTCAGGGTGGCCGAGAGCAGTTGGGCGCCGGCCTGCCCGCCGCCGCCGTGCTCGTACGCCGCATTGATCTTGTCCTGGCCGCCGCCGAAGCCGTTCGCGGGCGGGATGGCGACCAGCAGGTCACGCGGGATGGAGACCAGGTACGCCTCCCGCTGCCCGGCGGGGACGTGCACGATGAGGATGGTGTCCGAGCGTTGGTCCGGGCCGCTGTCGCCGGGGCGCCGGTCGGAGCCGACCAGGAGGTAGTTGAGCGGCCCGTCCAGGTCGGTGCGGTCGGTGCGGGCGTCGGGGTCGAGCAGTTGCTCCTTGGTCACCGTGCGGTCGTACCGGTGGGTGAGCATCTTGAGCCCGGCCGCGGCGAGCCCGGCCAGCAGGACGAGGACCAGGCCGACCCCGAGCAGGATCCGCGAACCCCGGGCGCGAGGTGACCGGGCGGGCGGGGTCGCTCCGGCCCGGCCCGCTGCGTTCCGTCCCCACCTGGACGTGACCGCCTCCCCGCAGCCGATACGTGAAACCTGCTCACGTCAGGCTACGGGCGGTGAAGTGGCCGTCGCTGGCTTTCCGCGACTACCGGCCGCTACTTGCGGCTGGAGATCACCTCGGGGTGGGTGAAGACGAACTCGGCGAGTTTGTCCTGCTTGACCGCCCGGAACATCGCCATCGTCTCTTCGCTCAGGCCCTCGGTGTTGTTGTTGTTGGCGTGGAAGGTGCCGTTGTTGGTCTTGAGCATGGTCAGCTCGTTGCCGGTGACCCCGCGCATGGTGAAGATGAAGTCCTCGATCGGCACGCCGCCGGTGTCCAGCACGAACGCCTTGCCCGCTGCCTTGATCAGGTTGTTCATCTTGGCCGGGTTGGACAACATCCCGCCCTCGGTGGCCTTCTTCGCCATCGCCTTGATCAGCTGCTGCTGGTTGGCCTGCCGGTCGTAGTCGCCGTTCTTGAGGGTCTTGCGCTGCCGGGAGTAGTCGAGCGCGGCCCAACCCTCCATCTCCTGGCACCCCTTCTTGTGCACCACCGGGGTCCGCTCCTTGCCGGTCTTCTTGGCGTCCGCGTTCCACATCGGCTTGCCGTCGACGTACGACATGTGCAGCGACTTGACCTCCTGGCTGACACAGATCCGCACCGTGCCCAGGGTGTCGATGACGTTCTTGAAGCCACCGAAGTTGATGATCGCCGCGCCGTCGAAGCTGATCCCGGTGAGTCGCTTGATCGTCTGGGCCATCAGCTGGGCGCCACCCTCCCAGCCGCCGCCGTTGGCGGCACCGGCCTGGAACGCGGCATTGATCTTGCCGGAGCCGCCGCCGTAGCCGCTCTTCTTGAACGCCGGGATCTGCGCCTCGGTGTCCCGGGGGATCGAGATCAGGTACGCCTGGTCGTGCGTGGCCGGGATGTGCAGGACGATGATGCTGTCCGAGCGGACGTCGTCGGCGGCCCAGCGCTCCCGCGCGTCCACACCGAGCAGCAGCATGTCGATCGGGCCGTCCAGGCTCGCCCCGCCCTCGGCGTCGGACTTGCCGGCCTCACCCAGCAGGTTGCCCTTCGCGATGCCGCCGGTCGCCTGCCCGATCAGCGCCTTGCTGCCGACGATGGCCACCCCGCTGCTCAGCATCAACACGGCACCGAACACCACGGTCAGCCTGGCCCAGAGCGGGTCCTTGCGCTTGGTCCGCTTCTTCGACCCACCGCCACCCGGGCGGTCGCCACCGCCACCACCGCCGCTGCCCGGCGGGCGCGAGCCCGGCCCGCCGCCCGAGGGGCGCGACTGCACGGGTATGGCCGCGGCGACTCGACCGCTTGGGGCGGTGGACCCGGGGGAAGAAGGGCGACGACTGGCCTGAACCGGCATGCGTGCTCCAGCTCGTGATCAGGAGGGGGCGGCACCACTGTACGTACATCAAATCGACTTGGCGAGTTCATCCCGGGTCAATCCGGACGTCGAATTTCGTAGACTCAGTCGATCGTCGCCGCTCGATGATCCGAACGGCTGGTGCCCGTCGGGCCGCGATCAGCCACCGTCGTTGCTCTTCGGCGGGTTGGCCTTGACCCAGTCGGCCATCGTGTCCGCCGACATGGCCTGGTACATCGCGAGCGCCTTCTCCCGGTTCGACACCACCACCGACTCGCCGTTGATCGTCTCGCTGCCCGAGTTCGGGCTGGTCACAAAGGTGAGGTTCTGGCCGCGCAGGTTACGGAACTGCAGCGCCATGTCTGTAACCGAGAAAGACTGGTCGACGGTTACGGCCGCGGTCACCGATTTGAGGAAGTCGTTCAACTTCTTCGGGTTCGCCAGCGTGCCGGTGCTGGCCGCCTTGTCCATCAGTGCCCGAAGGAACTCCTGCTGGTGCCGCATCCGGGCGAAGTCTCCGTCCGGGAACTGCTTGCGCTGCCGGATCCAGTCCAGCGCCTCCGAGCCGTCCATGTGGTTGGTGCCCTTGGTGAACGTCCGGTACGGCTTGTGGATCGAGGTGATGGTTCGCTCCACCTTCAGGTCCACCCCGCCGAGGGCGTCGGTGACCTCCTTGAAACCGCCGAAGTCGATCGCCATCACGTGGTCGATCCGCACGTCGGTGAAGCACTCCACGGTGCGTACCGCAAGCGGCAGCCCACCGAACGCGAACGCTGCGTTGATCTTCGCGCGCGAACCGGAGCCGCAGTCCGCGCCGGCGCTCTCCGGGATCGGCACGTACAGGTCCCGGGGGATGGAGACCAGATACGCCTCCTGGTGGTCGGCCGGGATGTGCATCACGATGATCGTGTCGGCACGCCACTGACTCTTGCTGTCGACCGGCGCGTCCGGGTCCCGCGAGTCGCTGCCGACCAGCAGGATGTTCAGCGCGCCATCGACGGTCTTCGCGGGGCGGCCACCGGTGATCTCCGCGAACGGGTCGGTGCGGGCCAGGTCGCTGTTGAGGTTGCGGGCGTACAGCCAGGCACCGACGCTGCCCAGCAACGCCAGCACCAGCACCGCGATCCCGGCCACGAGGGCGATCCGACCCCAGCGCGGTCGCGGGCCACGCCGCCCCGGCCCACCGGCGTCACCCGGTCCGCCAGGCCCGACGGGCCCCGCCGGGCCGCCGGAGCGGGGCTGCTCCTCGTCGTACGACGGGTAGAAGCGTGCCTCGGTCGGACGGGCACGCCCGGAGGCGCCCCGGTCGGGGCCGGGCACCGAGGCGCGGCCGGCGCTGCGGTGCAGGTACGGATGCGGGACGCCGGCAGACGAGGTCGCGGACATGTAACTCAGGGTACGTAGCGAGAGCCACCGCCGCCTTCAGGCGACACTCAGCGGCGGGCGTACGCGAAGATCCGGTTACCCTAGCCGCGCCCGGAAGTACTCGATCGTGCGTCGCAGGCCGTCTTCGGGCGCGACCGACGGCTCGTATCCGAGCAGCTCGCGAGCGAGCGTGAGATCCGGCCGACGCATCTCCGGGTCATCCGAGCTGCGGGTGACATAGGTCACCTTCGAGGTGCTGTCGGAGAGCGACACGATCAACTCGGCGAGTTGCCGCATCGTCAGCTCGTGCTCGGTGCCGCAGTTGACCGGGCCCGTCTCGGTCGAGTCGAGCAGCAGCAGGATGCCGCGCACCAGATCCTCGACGAAGCAGATGGACCGGGTCTGGTTGCCCGTGCCGTGCACGGTGATCGGCTCACCGCGCAGCGCCTGCGAGATGAAGGTGGGGATGGCGCGGCCGTCGTCCGGGCGCATCCGCGGGCCGTACGTGTTGAAGATCCGGACGATCGCCGCGTCGAGCCCGCGGTAGCGGTGGTACGCCATCGTCGCGGCCTCGGAGAAGCGCTTGGCCTCGTCGTAGACGCTGCGGACGCCGATCGGGTTGACGTTGCCCCAGTAGGTCTCCCGCTGCGGGTGCTCCTTCGGGTCCCCGTACGCCTCGGAGGTGGAGGCCATCAGGAACCGGGCGCCGTCGGCGACCGCGCGCTCCAGCAGGTGCAGGGTGCCCACCGAGCCGACCCGGAGGATCTCCACCGGCAGTTGGGCGAAGTCGGTGGGGCTGGCCGGAGAGGCCATGTGCAGGATCGCGTCGAACCGCTCGGCCAGCGCCGGGTGATGGGTCGGCAGGCCGTCGGAGATGTCCGCCTCGACGAGGGTGAAGGTCGGCCGATCCAGCAGGTGGGCGACGTTCTCCTTGGAGCCGGTCACGAAGTTGTCCAGCGCCACCACCGTGCAACCTCGGGCGATCAGGGCGTCCACCAGGTGCGACGGGACGAAGCCAGCTCCGCCGGTGACGAGGACGCGGTGACCGGAACCAAAGCGCTCAGCAACCTTCATACCGCTCAGCCTACCGACAGCCGAATTCGCGGACGGGGTCCCCTGTTGACGTCGCGCGTCAACAGGGGACCCCCTTTCAGAGGTGGCGCGGTCAGTGGGCGCCGGCGCCGGTGAGGGCGCGCACCTCCAGCTCCGCGTACTTGTCCTCGTCGTGCTCCTTGGAGATGACGGTGCCGATCCACCCGCAGAGGAAACCGAACGGGATGGAGAGGATGCCCGGGTTGGACAGCGGGAACCACTGCCAGTCGTGGTCCGGGAACATCGAGGTCGCCGCACCGGAGACCACCGGCGAGAAGAACACCAGCAGTACGGCCGAGAGCAGCCCGCCGTAGATCGCCCACACCGCGCCGGACGTGTTGAACCGCCGCCAGAAGAGGCTGTAGAGGATCGCCGGCAGGTTGCCCGAGGCGGCGACCGCGAAGGCCAGCGCCACCAGGAACGCCACGTTGAGGTTCTGCGCGAAGATCGACAGCGCGATCGACACCGCGCCGATCGCCAGGGCGGAGATCCGGGCGACCCGTACCTCCTGCCGCTCCGACGCCTCACCCTTCTTCAGCACGTTCGCGTAGAAGTCGTGCGCCAGGCTGGACGACGAGGCCAGTGTCAACCCGGCGACCACCGCGAGGATGGTGGCGAAGGCGACCGCCGCGATGATCGCCAGCAGGGCTGCCCCGCCGAGTTCGCCGCCGAAGAAGTCGAGGCCGAGCGCTTCGGCCAGCTGCGGCGCGGCGGTGTTGCCGGCCTTGTCCTGTGCCGTGATCGCCTGGCTGCCGACCAGCGCTGCCGCACCGAAGCCGAGGGCCAGGGTGAGCAGGTAGAACGTGCCGATGATGCCGATCGCCCAGAGCACGCTCTTACGGGCCGCCTTCGCGGTCGGCACCGTGTAGAAGCGGATCAGGATGTGCGGCAGGCCGGCGGTGCCGAGCACCAGGGCGATGCCCAGGGACAGCAGATCCACCTTGTTGTAGAAGGTCTGCGTCGAGTTGCCGGCGACCTCGACGCCGTACCGCAACCCGGGTTCGAGGAACGCGTTGCCCTTGCCGGAGGCCGCGGCCGCCTGGCCCAGCAGCTCCGACAGGTTGAAGTTGAACTTCGCCAACACCAGGATGGTCATCAACAGCGCGCCGCCCATGAGCAGGAACGCCTTGACGATCTGCACGTAGGTGGTGCCCTTCATGCCACCCACGGTCACGTAGATGATCATCAGTGCGCCGACCATGATGATGGTGGCCACCTTCGCGGTGGACGCGTCCATGCCGAGGAAGGTCGTCCCCGGCCGGATGCCGAGCAGCAGCGCGACAAGCGCGCCGGCGCCCACCATCTGCGCGAGCAGGTAGAAGATCGACACCGTGATGGTGGAGACCGCCGCCGCCGTCCGCACCGGACGCTGACGCATCCGGAACGCCAGCACGTCCGCCATCGTGTACCGGCCCGAGTTGCGCAGCAGCTCCGCGACCAGCAGCAGGGCCACCAGCCAGGCGACCAGGAAGCCGATCGAGTAGAGGAAGCCGTCGTAGCCGTACAGCGCGATGATGCCGGCGATACCGAGGAACGAGGCGGCCGACATGTAGTCGCCGCCGATCGCCATGCCGTTCTGGAAGCCGGAGAAGGACCGGCCGCCCGCGTAGAAGTCGGTAGCCGTCTTGGTCTGCCGGCTGGCCCAGATGGTGATGGCCAGGGTCACCGCCACGAAGACCAGGAAGAGCGTGATGGTCAGGTTGCGGGCGGTGTGGTTGCCCGCCTCAGCCGCGAGGAACGTCTCAACCGCGTGAACCGTCTTCACGGGTCACCTCCCCGATCTCGGCGCGGATCCGGTTTGCGATGGGGTCGATCTTCCGGTCCGCGTACCGGGAGTAGAGCCAGGCGATCAGGAACGTGGAGACGAACTGGAGCAGGCCGAAGACCAGCGCGACGTTGATGTTGCTGCCGAACAGCTTCGTGCCCATGAAGTCCCGGGCGTACGCGGAGAGAATGACGTAGAGCGCATACCACAGGAAGAAAGCGACGGTCATCGGGAAGACGAAGCCGCGCAGCGCACGCCGCAGCCCGGCGAACTCGTCCGACCGTTGTACGGCCAGGTACTTGTCCGACTGGGAAGCGGCCGGAGCGGGTGTGTCCGTGGACATCTGTGGATCACCACCTTCACAGGCGTCAGAGGAGTTTCGCGCACCGTAAAGAGCGCACTCCCCGGCAGGGAAGGCTGAGATCGACGCCGGTCGGCGAGTGCGCCGAGCGGTTGGCTGGCTGCGCCAAGTGACTCAGGTCACTGCGGTGATCGGTCGCCCCGGGCGAGGCGTCCGTTCAGGCCGGCAGCTCGTGATAGCGACCGCGGTAGTGCAGCAGCGGAGCGGCCTCCTCGGCCAGGTCGACCGCTTCGATCGTGGCCTCGACCAGCAGGCCCCAGCCGTACTCCCGGGCGGTGTCCAGCCGGCACCCGGCCCAGCCGCCGGCGTCCGCCGGGACCGGCCCGTACGGCGTCTCGGTCCACGCGCCGGTGGCGAAGAGCCCGCCCGGGGCGGGGAAGAGGCCGGCGAACCGGTCGGCGAGTTGCCGGTGTGGCGGGCCGAGCGGCGTGACCGCGAACCGACCCGACTCCTCGACAGCAGCCCAGAGGTCGGACTCCGGGTCGATGAGCCCGAGCAGCCGGTCCGGTTCCCCCTCGGCCACCAGGGTGGACGAGACGGTCAGCCCGGCCGGGCCGGGCGCCGTCCAGAGGGTCACCGGCGCGGCGAGGCGACCCCGCAGCCGGCGTACCGGCGACCGCTGCCCGGTCGGCACCGCGAACGGGTCGGTGTGGTGGATCTCGGCACCCGGCTCATGATTCACGTGAAACATTGTGACCCGCCCCGCCCGTCGCCCGAACCCGACCGGCGAAGGAGCGAATCAGGGCGGCGACCTCGTCCGGTCGCGTGTCGAGCACGAAGTGCCCGCCGTCGAGCAGGTGCACCTCCGCCGCCGGCACGTCGGAGCGGTACGCCTCGGGTTCGGTGACCTCGAACGATGTGTCGTACCGACCCCAGACCACCAGCAGCGGCGGCTGGGTGCGTCGAAGCCAGTCCTGCCAGGTCGGGTACGAGGCGACGTTGGTCCGGTAGTCGTACTGGAGATCCAGTTGACGCTCGATCTCACCGGGGCGACTGAGGAAGGCGTGCTCGTCGACCCACAGGTCGGGGTCGTACCGCTCCGGGTCCGGATCTTTGCCGACGTGCCGGGTCCGGATCGCCGCCAGCGAGAGGACGTTCTCCCGGACCGCCGCCTCGTGCGCGGCCCGGTCCTGCCAGAAGGCCCGGCGGGTGCCCCAGAGCGGGCCCAGCCCGGTGTCGTGGGTCACCGCGTTCTGCACGATGAGGCCGCGCAGGCGACCCGGATCGGCGAGGACCATCCGGAACCCCACCGGCCCGCCGTAGTCCTGTACGTAGAGCAGGTAGTGCTCCACGCCGACGGCGGCGACGAAACCCGCCATCGTCTCGGCGATCCGGTCGAAGGTGTACGGGCTCCGCGGGTTCGGCGGGGCGCTGTGCCCGAAGCCGGGGTAGTCCGGCGCGATCAGCCGGAACTGGTCGGCGAGCCGGTCGAACAGCGGCTCGAACATGCGCGACGAGGACGGGAAGCCGTGCAGGAGCAGCAGCACGGGCGCGCCCGGCGCCCCCGCCTCCCGGTAGAAGACCGAGAGCCCGTCGACGACGATGCTGCGGTAGCGCGTGTGCGAGCCCATGCCGACTGCCCCCTCGTCCCCGACTGCTCGCACCATAACGAGGGACGGACGTCGCGGACCGGTGTTCGGCCGGATGGCGACTGCCCGCGCTCAGCGCCGGGGGGTGACCGTGGCCAGCAGCTCCGGCTGGCGGCGGTCCAGCACGTCGCCGGCCAGGTACGCGCCCAGCAGCGCCGCCCCCAGCCCGTACGCGACGCCGACCGGCAGGGCCAGCCAGAGCCACGCGTCCCCGAGCAGCGCGGCGGCCACCACCATCGGCACCGCGGCGACCGCCGAGGCGAGCATGGCCAGCAGGGTGAGCAGCCCCTTCGCCAGGCCCGCACCGCTGTTCATGGCGAACGGGTTGCTCGTCTCCGGCAGCGAGTACGCCCCCAGCACCGAGACCAGGCTGTTGACCGCCAGCCCGGCGCCGTAGGTGGCGACCAGGCTGCCGGCCGTGAGCCCGATCCAACCCGGTTGACCGAGCAGCACCGACAGCACCACCGCGACGACCGCCAGCATCGGCAGCACGTACAGCGAGAAGGCCGTCATCCGGGCCCGCAACTCGACCCGGCCGGGCACCCCGGCCACCACGTTCGCGGCGTACGCGCTGCCGTCGAAGCCGAACTGGTTGGCCAGCGTGACGGCGGCGAGCACGCCCACGAAGACCATCGAGATGGTGACCACGACCGGTGAGCTGTCGCTGGCGGCCGCCGTCAACCCCTCGTCCTCCATGGCCGCGAAGTCCCCGCCGGTAACGTTGATCATCACTGGTACGAAGATGCCGACCACCGCGATCGTGATCAGGTTGGCCCGGCGGCGAGCGTCCCGCCACCAGTAGCGGGCCTCCCGGGCGACCAGGGCACCGAACCGGTCCCGGCGGGCCCAGCCGGCGCCCCGGGGAAACAGTTGGGCGACCGCCCCGCCGTCAACTCCGCGTCGTACCGGGGCCTTGCCGGCACTCGCCGCACCCACCATCGCCGACTCGAGCGACCGGGACCACCAGGCCAGCAGGGCACCGAGCGCCACCACCGTGATCAGCAGCTTGACCGGTGCCGCCCACACCCGCCCCTGGGCCACGTCGATGCCGGCGGTCCATGGAGCGCCCAGCGGCGTCCAACCGATCACGGTCGCCACACCGGTCAACCGGGCCCAGTCCGCCTCCCGGAGCGCGGCGAGGCCGAAGACCTGCAACGGGCCGAGCAGCGCGGCCGTCACCGCCAGCAGCACGGCCGCCAGGTCGCGGACCCGTCGGGACCGCAACATGGTGGCGAAGGCGCTGGTCACCGCCCGACTGGCGGCCACACAGAGCAGCAGCCCGGCGAGCACACCCACGACGGCGACCAACCCCGCCGACCAGCCCCCCAACGACCAGGCGGTCAGCACCAACCCGAACGACGCGATGAGCACCGCCAGCGCCGGCACGCTGATCAGGGCCGCCACGAACAGGCCGGTCACCAAGGTGCGCCGGGGCAGCGGCAGCAGCGCGAACCGGGCCGGGTCCAGTGTCTCGTCCACCCCGAAGAAGACCAGTGGCAGAAGCAGCCAACCGAGCACCAGCAGCCCGCCACCCGCCGCGGCGACCAGCACCGCGTACCGGCCGTTGTCGGTCAGGCCCGGCGCGGCGAACAGGAAGAAACCGCTGGCGGCGAACCAGAGCCCGAGCAACGCGCCGCCGACGAACAGGGCGATCCGCCAGCCCTGGCCCCGAAAGTTGTTGCCCATCACCCGCAGCTTGAGCCGCACGAAGTGGCGAGCGGAGACCGACCGTACGGGCGCGGCGGGGGTGGCGTCCGCGCTCACTGGGAGAGCCACGACAACTCCTCGCCGGTCGCGGTGCGCCCGCCGACCACCTCCACGAAGACCTGCTCCAACGAGCGACCGCCACGGACCTCGTCGATGGTCCCGACCCGCTTGATGGTGCCGCCGGCCAGGATCGCCACGTGCGAGCAGAGCCGCTCGACGACCTCCATCACGTGACTGGAGAACACCACCGTGCCGCCGCCGGCCGCGTACCGGGTGAGGATGTCCCGGATCAGCGCGGCGGAGACCGGGTCGACCGCCTCGAACGGCTCGTCCAACACCAGCACCCGGGGACCGTGCAGCAGCGCGCAGGCCAGACCGATCTTCTTCTTCATGCCCGCCGAGTAGTCCACCACCAGCGTCCGACCGGCGTCACCGAGCGCCAGCACGTCGAGCAGCTCGGCAGCCCGCTGGTCGACCACCGCCGGGTCCATCCCCCGCAACAACCCGTTGTACGCCAGCAGCTCCGCCCCGGTCAGCCGGTCGAACAGCCGGACCCCGTCGGGCATCACGCCGAGCAGCCGCTTGGCGGTGACCGGGTCCTGCCAGACGTCGTGCCCGAGCACCCAGGCCGAGCCGGCGTCCGGTCGCAACAGCCCGACCGCCATCGACAGCGTGGTGGTCTTGCCGGCGCCGTTCGGGCCGAGCAGGCCATAGAAGGAACCGGCGGGGACGTCCAGGTCGACGCCGGCCACCGCGATCGTGCCGTCGAACCGCTTGGCCAGGCCACGCAGTGCGAGCGCGGGGTGCTCAACAGTCATGCGCAGACGTTATCCGTCGATCGCCAGTTCCGCCGTCCGGCGACGGGCGGACCCGCGATCATCCCCGAGGCGGACAAAGGCCCCGAGGAAGAGAACCACGCCGATCTTGCAGTTTCTGTTGTCGACCTGGACAGATATGCGCCTTCTGTCGCGACAAAAAGTGCAAGATCGCGGAGGCAGGATCTGCGGCAGCTGCGATCACTGCATGCGGAGGGCTTCCGGGGTGTGCAGGCGGAGCATGGTGGCGGCTACGTCGGCCGGGGCACGGCGGCGGGTCGCCATCGACACGGCGACCATCACGGTGAAGGCCAGCGGCACCGTCCAGGCGGCCGGCTGCGCGATGAGCGTGGCCGGCCAGCCGGACAGCGGTGGGCCGAGCACGGTGACCAGCACCGCGCCGATCGCCGCGCCACCGCCGGCCACCACGCCGGCGGTGGCGCCCACGTCGGTCAGCCCACGCCACCAGATGCCGAGCACCAGCAGCGGGCAGAAGCTCGACGCGGCGACCGCGAAGGCCAGCCCGACGACCTGCGACACGTCCAGCCCGGAGACGTGCAGTGCCAGCACCGCCGGCACACCACCGGCGATGACGGTGGCCAGCCGGAACCCGCGTACCGAGCCCCGACCGAGCACGTCCGTCGAGATCACCCCGGCGACGCTGGTCAGCAGGCCGGACGAGGTGGAGAGGAACGCCGCGAAGGCGCCCGCGGCGACCAACGCGGCGAGTAGCCGCCCGGCCAGGCCGTCACCCAGGGCCGCTTCGGGTAGCAGCACCACCACCGCGTCGGTCTGGCCGCTGAGCAGCAACTGCGGGGTGTAGATCCGGCCGAGGACCCCGTACAGGGTGGGCAGCAGGTAGAACGCGCCGACCAACGCGAGCACGACCAGGGTGGTCCGGCGAGCCGCCGCACCGTCCGGATTGGTGTAGAAGCGCACCAGCACGTGCGGCAGGCCCATGGTGCCCAGGAAGGTGGCCAGGATCAGCGAGTACGTTGCGAACAGGCCCCGGTCGTCGTCACCGGCGGCGCTGGGCAGCAACCAGTCGCTGGCGTCGGTGGCCACCCCGGACACGCCCGGCACCGGATCACCGGCAGCGAAGGTCAGCTCGTCGCCGGGGCGTACCTCTCGGATGTCACCGTCGGGCAGGGTGAGGGTCGCGCGGTGCTCGACCACGACGGTGGTCGCGGCCCGGAACGTCGGCCCGTCGGGCGGGGTCACCGCCGGGCGGCCGTCGGCCTGCCACTGCAGGGCCAGGAAGATCACCGGTACGGCGAGAGCGGTCAGCTTGAGCCAGTACTGGAACGCCTGCACGAAGGTGATCGCGCGCATCCCGCCCAGCGCCACGTTCGCGGTGACCACGGCGGCCACCAGCAGGGCGCCGAGGGGGTACGGGGAGCCGGCCACCGTGGCCAGGGTCAGCCCGGCCCCCTGGAGCTGCGGCACCAGGTACAGCCAACCGATGAAGATCACGAAGGCGGTGGCCAGGATGCGGAGTCGACGCGACCCCAACCGCAGCTCGCAGAAGTCGGGCAGGGTGAACGCCCCGGAGCGGCGCAGAGGCGCGGCCACGAAGAGCAGCAGCGCCAGGTAGCCGGCGGCGAACCCGACCGGGTACCAGAGCACGTCCACGCCGTACTTGAGGACCAGCCCCGCGATGCCGAGGAAGCTCGCCGCCGACAGGTACTCCCCGCCGATGGCGGCGGCGTTCCACGTCGGACTGATCGCCCGGGACGCCACCAGGAAGTCGGACGTGGTCCGGGCCAACCGCAGCCCGTAGAAGCCGATCCCGACGGTGACCAGGGTGACCGCGACGATGGCCGGGACCACGAAGTCGTTGCCCACCTCAGTGCTCCGGCCGTTGCACCAGGTCGGTGAAGTCCTGCTCGTTGCGCTCGGCCAGCCGCACGTACGCCCAACCCACGGCGATCAGGAACGGGAAGGAGGCCACCCCGAGCAGCAGCCACGGCAGGTTGACGCCGGCGATGGTGGTCCGGCCGAGCGAGGGCGCGATCGCGAACAGCCAGGGCAGCCCGCCCAACCCGATGGCCACCACCAGGGACAGCCGCAGCGCCAGCGCCAGTTGGGCCCGGACCAGGCCGCGGACCAGCGCCTCGCCGACCTGGGTCTGCTGGGCCAGCTCGGCGCGGGTCCGCTCGGCGCGGGTGTCCTGCCGGGTGATCTCGGCCAGCACGATCCGGGACCGCCGGGGCGGCGGAACCGCACCGCCCGACCCCACGTCAGGGAGTTGCTTGGCCACCCCGGCAGTCTCGCCCGCCGTGCGCGATTGTCAAGCAGAGCCGCCCAACGGCGTCGTGCACATCGGTGGATGGCGTTGTGCATAACCTGTGGAGAACCGGTCACGCCTGTGGATAACTCCGGGGCGATGCCGGCTGGCGTGTGGGAACTTCCGAGGCTCGTTGTGGACAACCGACCGAGCTGCCAGGGTGGCGGCCCACGGTTACTCCAGGCCGATGCGCTCCGGCCGGGCCGAGGCGGAGCCGAGCCAGGTGTGCGGGTTGCCGTACCAGCACCAGCCCAACTTGGGCGCCCCCTGGCTGATCCAGAGCGCCGGCACCCGCTTGTCGCCGCAGCGGGAGCCGACCAGCGAGAAGCACCTGTTGCTCGCCAACGCGGCCGGGTGCAGGGTGATGAAGGCGAGGCCCTCGTCGATGCTCAGCGGCAACCGGCCCTGAGCGGTCATTCCCTCCAGGGCGGTGGCCGGCGCCAGGTTGCGGAACTCCTCGCCCCGGTCGACGTCGAAGAGCAGGTACGCCGGCCCGGCCGGCACCTCCAACTCCTTGATCGGGTCGAAGCGGGGCAGGTCGTCCTCTGCGTAGTTCCGGTCGACGACGCCGGGCTTGCGCTTGCCGGCCAGGGTGGTCAGCTCCACCCGTTCCGGCACCCCGATCAGGTCCCGGGTGGTGACCAGCAGGAACGGCACCCGGGACTCGGTGGGGGCGGGCAGCCCGGCGGTGCCCTCGACCGTCCTGGCCCGCAGTGGCGCGACCAGGTCGCGGAAGGCTTTCTCGGTCAGCCCGGCGAGAGTGGGATAGCCGAGCTGCACCAGTCGGTCGAGTTGGCGGTCGAACTCGGATTCGGCGTCGAACGGGGTCTCGGTCACGGCAGGCCTCCCGGAAGTCGTACGGACTAGCGTACAACGTACGGTAGGGCTGCTCCCATTCCCGGCTCAGCGACTCCAATCCTGCTTCGCGGCCCTGACCAGCTTGTCCTTCAGCTCCCGGGTGTGTCGCCGGCTCACCGGCAGCTCGGTGGAGTCGATCACCACCACGTAGCCGGAGTTGACCAGCCGCAACTCCGCGATCAACTTCAACTGCACCAGATACGACCGGTGCACCCGGACGAACCCGGCATCGGCCCAGCGCTCGGCGAGCGTGGCCAGCGAGACGCGCACCAGGTGCGACCCCTCCGCGGTGTGCAACCGGGCGTAGTCGCCCTGCGCCTCCACCCAGCGCACCGCCGAACGGGGCAGCATCCTGGTGGTGCCGGCCAACTCGATGGGGATGGTCGGGTCCTCCTCCGCGCGGGCCAGCGCCGCCGGGTGCGACGGCACCACCCGCGAGCCGATCACCCGGCGCAGCGACTCGGCCAACCGGTCGGCACGAACCGGTTTCCGCACGTAGTCGGTGGCGCCCAGGTCGAAGGCGTCCACCGCGCCGTCGTCGTACGCGGTGACGAACACGATCGCCGGTGGCCGGGCGAAGCGGCGCAACACCCGGGCCAGCTCCATGCCGTCCAGGCCGGGCATCCGGATGTCCAGGAAGACCACGTCCACGTCGCCGTCGCGCAGCAGCCGCAGCGCCTCGGTGGCATCCCCGGCCGTGTGCAACCGGGCCACCCGGGGGTCGGCCCGCAGGTGGTACGCCAGCTCGTCGAGCGCGGGCGGCTCGTCGTCCACCGCGAGGACGCGCAGGAAACCGGCCGCGTTCACCGCGCCCGTCCCGGTCCGCTCGCTCACGACCCTGCCCGTACGCCGGGGTGGAACTTCGGCACCCGCATGCTCACCTTCGTGCCCGAGCCCAACCCGGTCTCCACGACCAGGCCGAACCGGTCCCCGAAGACCGACCGCAGCCGCTCGTCGACGTTGGAGAGGCCGACGTGCTGGCCCGTGTCGTCACCCGGGTCGCCGGTGCCGCGGGCCAGCTCGGCGATGCCGGCGGTCAGCGTCGTCGGATCCATTCCCACTCCGTCGTCCTCCACCGTGATGTGGCATTCGGCGCCCGCGTCCCGGGCCTCGATGCTCACCATGCCCGTGCCCGGCTTGCGGGACAACCCGTGGCGAACCGCGTTCTCCACCAACGGCTGGAGGCAGAGGAACGGCAGCGTCACCGGCAGCACCTCCGGGGCGATCTGCAACCGCACCTGCAACCGGTCGCCGAACCGGGCCCGCTCGATGGTCAGGTAACGGTCGATCGACCGCAGCTCCTCGGCCAGGGTGGTGAACTCGCCGTGCGCCCGGAACGAGTACCGGGTGAACTCGGCGAACTCCAGGATCAGCTCCCGGGCCCGCTCCGGATCGGTCCGCACGAACGACCCGATCGCGGTCAGCGCGTTGTAGATGAAGTGCGGGCTGATCTGCGCCCGCAACGCACGGACCTCGGCGCGGGCCAGCCGCTCCCGCGACGAGTCCAACTCGGCCAGGGCGAGCTGGTTGCCGGCCCAGTGCGCCGTCTCCAGGGTGGCCTGCACCAACCCCGGGGGCGGTGGGCTGTCGGCGACCGCCACCAGCGCGCCCACCACCCGGCCGTCCGCCCCCAGCAGCGGCGCGACCACCGCACCACGGATCGGGCAGTCGACCCGGTCGCAGTGCAGGTCCTGCTCACCCAGCACCGTCGAGCGGCCGGAACCCACCGTCCGCTGGGCCGCCGCGAGCAGTTGCTCTCCGTGGTGCGTGCCGCGCCCGTCGAGGGCCAGCAGCCGGTCGGCGTCGGTGAGCGCCAGCCCGGCCGCCCCCACCAGAGCCCGCAGATGGCGTACGGCCTTCGCCGCGCCCGCCTCGCTCAGCCCCGCCCGCAGCGGCTCGGCGGCCAGGCCGGCGGTGTGCAGCACCTCGTAGGTGGCCCGCTGGGTGGCGGTGGCGATGCCACGGCGGGCCCGCAGTCGCAGCACCGCCAACAGGGCGGCGGTCAGCGCGGTGACGAGTGAGACGACGCCGACCACGGCGGAGAGGTTGGCAGCCACGCAGCGATCCTCGCCCCTGCGAGCCGGCGCGCCAACCCTCTAGTACGCGCCCTTGCGGGCGAGCACCACCCCGACGGTGCGCCACAGGATGCTCAGGTCGTACGCGAGCGACCAGTTGTCGACGTAGTAGAGGTCAAGTCGGACCGACTCGTCCCAGGACAGGTCGGAGCGGCCGGAGACCTGCCACAGGCCGGTCATGCCGGGACGGACCAGCAGGCGGCGGCGGACGTCACCCAGGAAGTCACCGTCGTCGGCCGGCAGCGGACGGGGCCCGACCAGCGACATCTCACCCCAGAGCACGTTGATCAGCTGCGGCAGCTCGTCCAGCGAGGTGGCCCGGAGGAAACGGCCGACCGGGAAGACCCGGGGGTCCTCCTTCATCTTGAACAGCATGCCGTCGGTCTCGTTGCGGTCGACCAGGCTGGCCAGCCGATCCTCGGCGTTGACGTACATGGTCCGGAACTTCCACACGCGGAACGTGCGCCCCTCGTGCCCCACCCGGGGCTGGCGGAAGAAGACCGGCCCGGGGTCGGAGATCCGGATCGCCACGGCAATGGCCAGGAAGAGCGGGATCAGCAGCAGCAGGCCGAGGCCGGCGGCGACCCGGTCCATCAGGTTCTTGGCCAGAAGCGCCGGCCCGGAGAGGGTCGGCTCCTCGACGTGCAGCAGCGGCAGACCCTCGATCGGCCGGATGTGCACCCGGGGCCCGGCGATGTCGGTCAGCTGCGGGGCGACCACCAGGTCGACGCCGGAGCCCTCCAACTGCCAGGCCAGCCGGCGCAGCTCGCCCGGCTCCGCGCTGGCCGACCCGCAGACGGCGATGGTGTCCCCACCGACCTCACGGACCAGGGCCAGGACGTCGCGTCCGGCGTACACCGGAACCGGGGTCGGCATGCCTCGGGCCGCCGCGTACCCGTCGGTGATGTGGATGGCGACGGGCATCAGCCCGGCGGCCGGGCTGCGGGTGACCGCCGCGTAGACCTCCAGGCACTCGGGCAGGGTGCCGACCAGCACCATCCGGTGCGCGGCCTGACCGGCCCGCCGACGGATGTAGTGCAGCGCCCAGCGGGCCACGAAACGGCCCCACAGGATCAACAGCAGGGCACCGAGCAGCGCCGTGCCGACCGTCCAGCGGGACAACTCGGTCTTGGTGGCGAAGGCGAGGAACGAGACACTCGCGGCGACCGTCACCCCGGCCCGGATCACCCGCTTGAACTCGTCCGGGCCGAGCCCCAGGTAGCGGCGGTCGTACGCCCGGTTGCTCCAGAGGATGATCACCCAGCCGAGCGGGAGCAGCAGGTAGGAGATGGTGTGGAACCAGGTCGGGTCCTGCTTGGTGCCGGAGAACCCGGAGGCGGCCTGGTCGAAGAGCTGGATCGCGATCCAGCTGGCGAATGCCGCCGCGCCGAAGTCGAGCAGCAGCAGGATCGCGATGTAGGGGCGGTGCCAACGGGAGACGCGGCGTCGTGCCCTGGTCCATGCCGACCGAGGAACGCCGTTGTGTGACGGCGGCGTCGGCGGCTGGATCTCGAAGCTGTCGACGTGCCGCACGAGTCTGCTCCGGCCTTCGTTGGTTACCGGGCGCTGGAGGCTTGCCGTCACCTCACCCATGTCCTCCCGCATGACACGGGCCGCTCACTCGGCGTGAGGGCCCGGGTCGCCCACCGTCCCAGTCTCCCACGCGGGCTCCGACCGGTCGCCGCCCCGAAGGAGATTGGCAGCCGATGGTGCCGGCGGGATCTGGCCGGCTCCGCACCATTTCAGAAGCCGGGGACCGGGCCACTATACCGATGGATGCGCGCCTGGCGAGAACGGCGGACCGGAGCTTTCACTCAGTGAGGGCGATTCCGCTCCGTAGTCACGGAGTGGAGTTACTCACCGTACGAGACGGGACAACCGACGGTCAGCGAGCGGCTTGCCGCCGGTCTGGCACGTCGGGCAGTACTGGAGGCTGGAGTCAGCGAACGACACCTCGCGCACGGTGTCCCCGCACACCGGGCAGGGCAGCCCGGTGCGGGCGTGCACCTTCAGCCCGGAGCGCTTCTCGCCCTTGAGCTCGGCGGCCCGCTGACCGAGGGACCGCTCGACCGCGTCGCCGAGAACCTGCCGGGTGGCGTGATGCAGGGTGGCGATCTGGTCGTCGGTGAGCCGGTCGGTGATCGCGAACGGGGACAGCTTCGCGGCGTGCAGGATCTCGTCGGAGTACGCGTTGCCCACCCCGGACAGCACCGACTGGTCGGTCAGCACCCCCTTGACCTGCCCGCGCCGGCTCCGCAGCCGCTCGGCGAAGGTGGGCAGATCCGCGGCGAGCGCGTCCGGGCCCAGCTTGGCCACCCCGGGGACCTCCGCGAGGTCGGTGACGAGATAGGCGGCCAGCTTCTTCTGGGTGCCCGCCTCGGTGAGGTCGAAGCCGGAACCGTCGTCCAGGCGTACCCGCACCGCGATCGGGCCCTTTCCCGGCCGCAGCGGGGTGGTGGCGGGGAACGCCTCCCGGTAGTGCAGCCAGCCCGCACGCGCCAAATGCACCACCAGGTGCAAGCCGCCCTCAAAGAGGACATCGAGGAACTTGCCGTGCCGACTGGCGTCGACCACCGCCCGGCCGGCGACCTCGCTCGGTGCCGGCTGGTACGTCTTCAGGGCGCTGATCGCGGCGATCTCCAGCCGATCGACGCGCCGGCCCACCGCGCGCTGACGCAGGTAACCCGCGAGCGCCTCAACCTCCGGTAGTTCGGGCACGACACAACGGTAGCCTTCTTTCCCGTGAGCGTGAGGAATGAGCTTGCGAGTCCCCACCGCGAGCGCGAGGAGTGGGCTTGCGAGCCCCGCAGTCGCGAGCAACAGTCGGCACAGCCGCGAACGAAAGGCAAGCTCCGTGAGAATCGTGGTGGCACACAACCGGTACCGGGAAGCCCAGCCGTCCGGTGAGAACACGATCGTCGACTCGGAGATCGCTCAGCTCACCGCCGCTGGCGTAGAGGTGCTGCCCTTCATCCGCAGTTCGGACGAGATCCCGTCGATGTCGAAGGCGGCGAAGGCGCTCCTGCCGATCTCGCCGATCTGGGCTCCGCGCGCCCAGCACGACCTCAGCCGGCTGCTCACCGAGCACCGACCGGACGTTCTGCACCTGCACAACCCGTACCCGCTGATCTCGCCGTGGGTGGTGCGGACCGCGCACCGGCACGGCGTGCCGGTGGTGCAGACGGTGCACAACTACCGGCAGGTCTGCTCGTCGGGGATCTACTTCCGCGACGGCGTGATCTGTCAGGACTGCAAGGGCCGGGCGCTGGGGGTGCCGGCGATCAAGCACCGCTGCTACCGCGACTCGGCTGCGCAGAGCGCGCTGATGGCGACCACCCTGGCCGTGCACCGGGGCACCTGGCGCTCGGTGGATCGGTACATCGCGCTCACCTCGGCCATCGCCGATCACCTCCGCGACTATGGCATTCCGGACGAACGCATCGTGGTGAAGCCGAACTCCGTACCCGACCCGGGTCGGCCGGCGCCGCTGGGTGACGGGTTCCTCTACATGGCCCGGCTCTCCCCGGAGAAGGGCGTCGACCTGCTGCTGGACGCCTGGCGTCGGCACCCGGTGGGTGCGCTCGGCACGCTGCGGGTGGCCGGCGACGGCGAACTGCGCCACCTCGTCGAGGCAGCCGCCGCCGAGCGGCCCGACGTGGTCTACCTCGGTCAGCTCGACCGGGCCGGCGTGCAGGCCGCAGTCGAGGCGAGCGCGGTGGTGATCGCCGCAGCGATGTGGCACGACGTGCTGCCCACCGTGATCATCGAGGCGCTGGCGAGCGGCCGGCCGGTGCTCGGTACGGCGTTGGGCGGTATTCCGTACCTGGTCGGGGCCGACGCCCCGCACGAGCCCGCCGGCACCGGGCCCGCCGAGAACGCCTCCGCGGTCGCCGGGGGCGGCGGCGGGTCACCCATGCCGGCGGGGATCGCCGTGGGCGAGGCCGGTTGGGTGGTCGCCCCGGAGCCGGCCGCGCTCGCGGCCGCGCTGCCGGTCGCCCGCGCCGGTGCGTCCGGGCTGACCCTGGCCGCCCGCGCCCGCTACGAGCGGACCTTCCACCCCGACGTGGTCACCAAGCGGCTCATCGACATCTACGCGGGCCTGGCCCGGACCCCCAACCACGTCTGAACCAAGTCCCGGGCGGCGGCCCCGCGCTACCCGGCCCTACCCCGCGCCGCGCCGTCCCGCCCGGCATGATCGCGCTCGATCCAGGAACTAGTCCCATCCGGCTGCTCCGAGGCCACGACATCCTGGATCAAGCGCGATCATGGGGGCGGGTGTCGCGCGATCATGGGCGGGTGTCGCGTCGTGGCGGGCGGCGCGCGGGTGGGTCAGCGCAGGGAGGCTCGGGCCGAGAAGGCGATGCTGGCCAGCAGGAAGCCGCCGTTGACGATCGTGAAGGCGACCAGCACCCAGAGGACCAGCGCGGGGGCCACGGCGAGCACCAGGGCGGCCACGAAGACCACCGCGCCGTAGTCGCGGACCAGCTTCACCAGGCGCACCGGCAGCGAGGTCGAGGTGACCATGCTGGCCGCGTTCGGGCCGGCCTGCATCACCGACGTCACCAGGTTGACCATCCAGGTGCCCGCGAAGGTCGCCACGAGCCAGGTCGGCGTGGACGGCTCCTGCGCCACGGCGGTGGCGGCCAGGGCTGCCACCAGGGCGATCTGCGCGGCCACGTCGCAGAGCACGTCGACGCGGGCGCCGGCCGCGCTGCCCTGGCCGGTCACCCGGGCCAGCTGCCCGTCCGCGCAGTCCAGGGAGTACGCCACCTGCCAGCCGACCAGGGCGAGTAGGCCGACCACCCAGGCCGGTACGTCCCCGGCGGCGACCGGGCCGGCGAGTGCCACCACGGTGACCGAGGTGGCCAGCCCGAGCACCAGGTTGGTGATGGTCAACGCGGTCGGTCGCAGCCCGAGCCGCTGGGCGACGAGCGCGAAGACGGCCCCCAGCCACTGGCTGATCGACTCGCTGAACAGGCCGCCGCCCCGGTTCACCCGGTGGAAGTCGGCGACGGTGGGACGGGGGTCAGCCAAGCTGGTCGCGGATTGCACCGGCGTAGTCTGCCAGCCGTTCCCGGGTCGCGGTAGGCGACAGTACCAGGTGTTCGAGGATGGTGTACCGGTCCGGCCGGGTACGTGGCGCGAACTGCACCGCCTCGATGAACTGGTCGTCGGTGAGCGCCACCTCGGCGGGGAGCCGGGGGAGACCGTGTCGGCCCAGGCAGGCCGACATCTCCCGGAAGCGGCGGAGGTCTCCGCGCAGCCAGGTGCAGAACAGCGCACCCAGCCCGGCCAGCTCACCGTGTGAGGCGGTGCCGGGAAAGAGCGAGTCGACCGCGTGCATGATCTCGTGGCAGCCGCCGCTGCACGGACGGCTGGTGCCGTCGACAGCCATCGCCAGGCCGCTGGAGATCAACGCCTCGGCGAGGACGATCACGAAGGCGTCGTCGCTCATGTCGCCTGGGTGGTTGAGCACCGCCTCGGCGCCCGCTCGCGAGAGCGAGGCGGCCAGCCCGTCGACCGGCTCACCGCGTACCTGCCGCGACAGCTCCCAGTCGGCCAGCGCGCTGATGTTGCTGATCACGTCGCCGATGCCGGCCCGGTTGTGCCGGTCCGGGCCGCTCTCCACGAAGTCCAGGTCGACGATCACCCCGATCGGGATGTGGACGCCGTACGAGCCCTTGATCCCGTCGGTGATCAGGCTGGCCACCGGGGAGGCGATCCCGTCGTTGGCGAGGCTGGTCGCCACCGACACCATCGGCAGCCCTCGGCGGGTGGCCGCGTACTTGGCCACGTCTATGGTCTTGCCGCCGCCGATGCCGACGACCGCGTCGTACGACCGGGAGCGGAGTTTGCCGCCCAGGTCATCGGCGGCGTCAAGCGTTCCGCCGGAGACGGTGAAGACGTCCGCCGAGCGCAGTGACGGTCGGATCAGCTCCGCGATCTGGGCGCCCTGACCCGGGCCGACCACCACCGCGACGTCACCCCCGGAGGAGATCCGCCCGTCGGCCAGGATCGCGCCCAGGTCGGCGACCGCCCCGCGTCGCACGTCGATGTGCAGCGGGGTGAGGACGCTCCGAGCTAGTAGCGGCACGCGATCTCCCGCGCGCGGGCCAGGTCGGCGTGGTTGTCGACCTCGACCCACGGGACGTCGCCGATCGGCGCCGCCCGTACCTCCCCGCCCCGGTCGGAGAACTCCTGGTAGCCGTCCTCGTAGTAGAGGTTCGGGTCCCGTCGCCAGGTCGCCTCCAGCGCGTCGGCGAGGGCGTCGGCGACCTGCGGCTCGATCAGCGTGGCGCCGATGTACTCCCCGTACGCCTCGCCCGGGTCCATCAGCTTGGTGATCCGGGTGAGCTGGCCGGCCGCGTCGAAGGTGGTCTTCATCTCCTCCTCGGCCAGCGGCTTGAGGGTGTCCACGGCGAGCAGGATGCCCGGGCCACGCTCGGCGAGCAGGGTCTTCTCCACGCTCACCGGGTGCACGGTGTCCCCGTTGACCAGCAGCACCCCGCGTGCGAAGTACTCCCGGGCGAGCCAGAGCGAGTAGGCGTTGTTCCACTCCTCGGCCTTGTCGTTGTGCACCAGGGTGAGCGTGACGCCGTACCGCTTCTCCAGGTCGGCCTGCCGCTCGCGGACCGCGTCCGCGGCGTAGCCGACGACGATCACGATGTCGGTGAGCCCGACCTCGGCGAGGTTGCCCAGCGCGATGTCCAGGATCGTCGTCTCACCGTCCACCGGCACCAACGCCTTGGGCAGGGTGTCGGTGTACGGGCGCAGCCGTCGTCCCGCTCCGGCCGCGAGCACCATTCCGATCATCGCGACATCCTCCCTCGTCCTGCTCCCGTCACCGCTGGAGGATAGCGCCGGCCGGGCGCGCCGCTCCGGCCAACCGGGTCAGCCGGGCAATGCCGCCAGGTCGGCGAGCATGGTGAGGCGCTCCTCCGCGCTGAGCGCGGCGTACGGGCCGGCGGCCCGCCGGTCGGTCTCCAGTTCGATGGCGAGCCGCTCGGGACCGGTCGGCAGGGCGGCGATGCTCGACGCGGTGTGCCCGGCGGCAGCCCAGGCGGCGGCGTGCGCGTCGGCCCGGTGGTATCGCATCGTGCCGAGCCGGTTGAGCAGCAGCACGCCCGACGGGGTGCCGTCCGGTTCGTACGGGGGCGCCAGCGCGGTGAAGGCCGAGCCGCCCCGGTCACCCTCCTCGTCGGCCAGCACCAGGGCGTACGACAGCAGTCGGCCGAGCAGGGCCACCAGCCGGTCCACCCGGTCGTCGTGCCCGGCCCACAACTCCTCGGTGACCTCGGCGTGCACCTGGTACAGCTCGGCGAGGAAGGCGGCGCCACGCTCGGTGGCGGAGAGGGCGCCGTCCGGGCCGCGGTAGATCATCCCGTGTGCCACCTGCTTGTCCACGGTCCGCCGGCAGACGACCGGGTCCTGGTAGCGGGTGATCGCCGCGAACCCGGGCCCGTCGACGGTGCCGCCGGGTGCGGCCAGCCGGGTGCGCAGGTCGACCAGGAAGCCGGTCGCCGTCACTCCGCCGTAGCGCTGGGACAACTCGGCGCCGCCGCCGTCCCGGCCGGCCAGCATGCCGGCGCGGAAGGTCCGGTCCACGGCCGGTGCGAGCAGCCCGGCGATCCGGTGCGGCGCGAGCGCGACGGCGTTCACAGACCGATCGACCGCAGGACGGCGAAGCCCTCCTCCGCGATCCGTCGGATCAGCCCGTCGTTGACGTCGCGGTGCTCGTCGAGCACTGTCACCTCGTGCTCGGCCAGCCAGCGGTACTCGGTGTGCTTGCCGGCCTCCAGCGTCGGGCGGTCGAGGTCACCGTCGACGCGGACCAGGAAGTCGTACTCGGTGCGGGCCAGGCCGTCGTCACCGACGTAGCTGTACTCGCCCACCTGGCCCAGGACGTGGGAGAGGACCCAGCCGGTCTCCTCGGTGATCTCCCGGCGTAGCGCCTCGTCGATGTCCTCGCCCGACTCCAGGTGACCACCGACGATGTCCCAGCAGTTGGGAAACAGGCGTCGGTGTGGTGAGCGGCGCTGAAAGAAGATGCGGCCGTCATGGTCGACGATCAGCGCGCCGGCGCAGCGCAGGGGCTCGGTGGACACCATCCGACAGTAGCCAGCGTCCGCAGCTTGTGCGATGCCGCTCTTGTCCCGGAAACATCCACCGACCACCATGTCCGTACCGAATGCCACCGTCCCAAAGGGGTGATGTGTGATGCAGGTACGGGATGCGATGTCCAGCCAGGTCCTCGTCGTCGGTCCGGAGCACACGCTCCGCCAGGCGGCCCGGATGATGTCGGCCCGCGGAGTCGGGTCGGCGGTCGTGATCGACCCGGATTCCGAGGGTGTGGGGATCATGACCGAACGCGACGTGTTGAAGGCCATCGGCGCCGGCCTGGACTGCGACGTGGAACGCACCGGCGCCCACCTGACCTGGGACGTGGTCTACGCGGGGCCGGAGTGGACGGTCGCCGAGGCCGCCGCCGCGATGGCCCGGGGCGGGTTCCGGCACCTGGTGGTGCTCGACGGCCGGGAGGTGGCCGGCGTGATCTCCGTCCGGGACATCATGCGGGTCTGGTCGGAGAGCCAGGCGGTCGCCACGACCTGACCGGGGGTGGTGTGCCGGTCGGATCGATGGGTAAGCATCCCTTGCGGGCGCGGAGGTGCCGTGGCTCGCGGGGGAGGTCCCGATGCGCGACGCGGAGCTACTGGTCGAGCAGCAGTACGCCATGCTCCTGCGTCGGGACGTGGCCCGGCTGCCGGATCTCTACGCCCCGGAGGCGTTCTACGCCATGCCGGGCGTGACGGTCCGTCCGATCGAGCTGCCCGCGCTGCTGCGCACCTGGACCGGCGCCTTTCCGGACCTGCGGGTCGACCCGGTGGGCGCGGTCCGCACGGGCGGTGGCGCCGCGGTCGAGCTGCGGCTGACCGGCACCCACACCGGCACCCTGCACTCGCCGTACGGCACCGTCGCGCCCACCGGGCGCCTGGTCAGCTGGGAGGTGGCCGACGTGGTCCGGGCCCGCAAGGGTCGGATCACCGCCTGGCGCTCCTACTTCGACTGGAGTCAGCTCCTCGACGCGCTCGGCGTGCAGCTGGAGGGACTTTCGCGGGCGGCGCAGCACGACGCGCTCGCCCTTCCGGTCTGATCTGCCGCCGACCGGTGGAGTGGGGTCACCCGACCCGGTGGCTCAGGATGCGGACATCGCCGTGCCGTCCGCGCGTCCCCCGCTGCCGCCCGTACGCTCAACATCCATGACCGCCGAGCAGTTGATCTCCTTTGCCCGTGGGGCTCCCTCGCTGGACATCGTCGATGTCGAGGGGCTCAAGGCCGCCGCCGTCCGCGCCTTCGACGCCGACCCCGCGGGGGTGACGGCGTACGGCACCTCCGTCGGGTACCTTCCGCTGCGAAAGTGGATCGCCGACAAGCACGGGGTCGAGGCCGACCAGGTGCTGGTCACCAACGGATCGCTCCAGGCCGACGCGTTCCTCTTCGACCACCTGGTCCGCCCCGGCGACGCGGTGGTGGTGGAACGCCCGACGTACGACCGGACGCTGCTGAACCTCCAGCGGATGGGCAGTGAGCTGCACGGCATTGCCGTCCAGCCGGATGGCCTGGACACTGCCGAGTTGCGCAAGCTGCTGGAGTCCGGGGTCCGGCCCCGGCTCGCGCACGTCATCCCGAACTACCAGAACCCGGCCGGCATGACGCTGTCCCTGGAGAAGCGCCGGGAGTTGCTCGACCTGGCCGCCGAGTACGAGTTCACGATCTTCGAGGACGACCCGTACGCGGACGTCCGCTTCCGTGGCGAGGCGCTGCCGTCGATGCTCTCGCTGGACACCCGCAACGTGGTGGTGCACGCGTCGAGCTTCACCAAGACGGTCTGCCCGGGTGTGCGGGTCGGTTACCTGGTCGGCCCGGCCGACCTGATCGCCTCCATCGCGAAGAACGCGACGAGTCTCTACATCTCCCCGGGGATGGTGTCCCAGGCGATCGTGCACCAGTTCTGCGTCTCCGGTGACATCGACCGCTCGATCGAGACGGTCCGGGCGGCGCTGGGTGAGCGGTCCCAGGTGCTCGCCGAGTCGTTGCGCCGGCACCTGCCGCAGGCGCGGTTCGTGGAGCCCGACGGTGGCTACTTCCTCTGGGTGGAGTTCCCGGAGGACGTGCTTGTCGACCGGCTCGCCCCGGCGGCGGCCGAGCGTGGGGTCGCCGTGGTCAAGGGCAGCGACTTCATGCTGGACGGCGGGCGGCACGCTCTCCGACTGGCCTTCTCGGCGGTGACCGCTGACAAGATCGACGAGGGTGTCCGGCGGCTCGCGGAGGCCGTCGAGGCCGTCCGCGGCTGAATTATCTGTCGGGTTCCTGACAGAAAGACGATGCCGGCCGTCCCGGGGCTCCCCTCCGGGCGGCCGGCTGGCCCACAATGCTGCGAGCGTCACCCCGCCAGTCGCGGAGTTCACCGCCCGGCCTCCGGGCCGGCCCCGCCCGGGTTGACGCGGCAGCACCACCTCCCGCCCCCACAGGTGCCGGGTGGGCCGTGTCGTCCCCCGCACACCCCCCGATGCGGCCCGGCCCGCCCGGCGCCGCCCCCACGCGACCGCCGTCACACCGGTCCTCGACCGCGATCGGCGTAGCCTGCAAGCCGCAGCTGAGCGCGGGAGGTGACGCGATGACGGATCGGACAGAGCGGGACCGGACGGCACCGTCGACCACCGGTCGGGTGCTGCGACCTCGGGCGTGGCCCTCCCCGGTCCGGGCGATGACCCGGATCCTCAACGCCGACGGCTCGCCGCCCGTCCCGGCCCCGGCGGGCACGGGCAGCGGCCGCAGCGCGGTGGTCGACTGCGCGCTCTACGTCGACGGCAAGCGGCAGCCCGGCGACTGGACGTACGCGGAGGCGCTGGCCGCGGCCCGCCGTGAGGAGCACGGCTTCGTCTGGATCGGTCTGCACCAGCCGGAGCTGGCCGAGATGACCGCCATCGCGGAGACCTACGGTCTGCACGAGTTGGCGGTCGAGGACGCGGTCAAGGCCGAGCAGCGCCCCAAGCTGGAGCGGTTCGGTGACGTCGTCTTCCTGGTGCTGCGCACCGCCCGGTACTGCGAGCACACCGAGCTGACCGAGAACTCCGAGGTGGTGGAGACCGGGCAGGTGATGCTCTTCATCGGCCCGAACTTCGTGATCAGCGTCCGGCACGGGGACGCCTGCCGGCTCGCCCCGATCCGTGCCGACCTGGAGACCAAGCAGGAGCTGCTGCTCCAGGGCCCGTGGGCGGTGGCGTACGGGGTGACCGACCGGGTGGTCGACCTCTACCTGGAGGTGGCCGACCAGATCGAGGACGACCTGGACGTGCTGGAGGCCGAGGTCTTCGACCGTCACAGCCATGGTCGGATTCAGCGGATCTACCAGATGAAGCGGGAGCTGGTGGAGTTCAAGCGCGCGGTGGTGCCGTTGCAGCGGCCGCTGATGTCGCTGACCTCACAGGTCAACCGGGACGTGCCCAAGGAGATCCGCAAGTACTTCCGGGACGTGCAGGACCACCTGAGCCGCACCGTGGAGCAGGTGAACTCCTACGATGATCTGCTGAACTCGATCCTCCAGGCGCGGCTGGCCCAGGTCACCGTCGACCAGAACAACGACATGCGCAAGATCGCAGCCTGGGCCGGCATCGCCGCGGTCTGGACCGCCATCGCCGGCATCTACGGGATGAACTTCGACAACATGCCCGAGCTGAAGATGACGTACGGCTATCCGGTGGTGCTCGCCCTCATGCTCGGCGTCTCACTGGCCCTCTACCGCTGGTTCCGCCGCAACGGCTGGCTCTGACGGCGGGGCGGAAGCGCCGCCGGTCGAAGAGCACCACCTGACGCGGGAGCGCCGACGAGCGGGGTCAACCCGCTCGCCGGCGCCCGATGCGCTGTCGCTGACCTCAGCGGCGGCCGTTGGTGCGGGCAGTGTCCTTGCCCAGTGCCTTGGTGAGGTCGTCGGTCGGCCGACCGGAGACGTCCGTGGCGCCCTCGGCGACCGACGGGACCTTGTCCGTCGGGCGGACACCGGTCTGCTTGGTCGGGGCGGTGGTGCTGGCGCTGGAGCCGCCGGCAACCGCCGAGCTGCCCGCGCCGGTCATCCCCGCCGCGCCGGCCATGGCCGACCCGTCGGACCCCTTGGCGGCGGACGGCGTACGCACCTCGATCGAGTCGACCTCGTCGCGCATCGGCTCCAGGGTGCTGCGGGTCGGGTCGTACTCGGCCCACTCCTGCTGCTCCCGGCGGCGACGCAGCGCGACCGCGCCGGCCAGGCCGGCGATGGCACCCGCCGCCAACAGGCCGGTCATCATCGAGCCGCGACGACGCGGCTGCTTCTTCTTACCGGTGATCCGCATGGTCTTCGACTTGGCCTTCCTGGTCAGCGGCCCTGCCTGCGCGGCGCCGTCACGAGCAGCCGCCGCCAGTGGTGCCAGCGTGGTGATAGTCGTCCCCCAGCCGGTCGACGCGCGGTCGCGTACCTTCGCGGCGGTCGGCCCGACGTAGCCCCGGGCCACCTGGACCCGCGGGCCGACGGTCGCGCCAGCGCCCTTCGCGGCGTGGTTGGCTGCCAGCATCAGGTGGCTGATGCTCTGGTTCAGTTCGGCCTTAGCCAACTGCCCCTGGGACTTACGCCGCCCGAATCCAAACACGGTCCTACCTCCTGGGAGTTGTTCCTTCGTCATCCTCCACCTTCGGATGCCTCCGCGATGCCAGATCGGGCACATGGGAGGATCCGCATGGAACTGACCAACAAGTGAGGAGTACCCGTGGCCGAGGCTGTCTACGCCACCCTGCACACCAACGCTGGCCCGATCCGGCTGGAGCTCTTCCCCAACCACGCGCCGAAGACTGTCCGCAACTTCGTCGACCTGGCCGAGGGCAACCGTGAGTACACCGACCCGCGCACCGGTCAGCCGGGCAGTGGTCCGTACTACGACGGCACCATCTCGCACCGGGTGATCAGCGGTTTCATGGTCCAGATGGGCGACCCGACCGGCACCGGCCGGGGCGGACCGGGCTACAAGTTCGCCGACGAGTTCCACCCGGAGCTGCGGTTCGACCGTCCGTACCTGCTGGCGATGGCGAACGCCGGACCGGGCACCAACGGTTCGCAGTTCTTCATCACCGTGTCCCCGACGCCGCACCTCAACAACCGGCACACCATCTTCGGCCAGGTCGCCGACGAGGAGTCGGTGAAGGTCGTGGATTCGATCGCGAACACCCCGACCGGTCCGAGCGACCGTCCGCTCCAGGACGTCGTCATCGAGCGGGTCGAGATCGAGCGGTCCGCTTCCTGAGCGACCGACGAGGTACCTTTGCTCGCATGATTGAGCGCTCCGGAGCACGGCCGGTGCCGATGGACCGTGTGGTGGCGGACGGAGGGTCGGCCCGGTGAGCGAGTCTCCGCCGACCACCCCGGTCTGCTACCGGCACCCCGGCCGGGAGACCTACGTCCGGTGCTCCCGCTGTGACCGGCCGATCTGCCCGGACTGCATGCGGGATGCCTCGGTCGGGCACCAGTGCCCGGAGTGCGTCAACGAGGGACGTCGCAGTGTCCGGCCGGCCCGTACCGCCTTCGGCGGCGGTACGGCCGGCCGGCACGGCTATGTCACCAAGGCGCTGATCGCCGTGAACGTGCTGTTCCTGCTGCTCTCCATCGCCTCCGCCCGGGGCGGGGACGCGGCGGTCGGCGGCTCCGGCTTCGGTGGCCTGATGGGTGGCAGCACGCCGCTGACCGAGTGGGGTGCGGTGCTCGGCCGGGCCTACCTCTCCGACTACACGCTCGGGGGGATCGCCGAGGGCCAGTGGTACCGGCTGGTCACGGCGATGTTCCTGCACTACGGCGTGCTCCACCTGCTGCTCAACATGTGGGCGCTGTGGGTGCTCGGCCGGTCGTTGGAGGCCAACCTCGGGCGGGTGCGGTTCGCCGCGCTCTACCTGATCGCGGGCCTCGGCGGCAACGTGGCCGCCTACCTGTTCAGCAGCCCGCGGGCGGCCACCGTCGGCGCGTCGACCGCCGTGTTCGGTCTCTTCGCCGCGCTGATCATCATCGAGCGCAGGTTGGGCCGGGACATCTCCCGGATCATCCCGATCCTGGTGATCAACCTGGTGTTCACGTTGGCCGTGCCGGGCATCTCGATCCCCGGGCACCTCGGCGGTCTGGTGGTCGGTGGGCTGATGGCGTTGGTGCTCGCGTACGCGCCGCGGAGTCGGCGGACGCTGGTGCAGGCGGCCGGTGGCGCGATCATCCTGCTGATCCTGCTCGCGCTGGTGCTCTTCCGGACCGCCCAACTGCTCAGCTGACCGGGCGGGCGGCCCGCAGCGTGGCGGCCACCTCCTCCGGGGTGGCCCCCAGGTCGTACCGGCCGAACAGGTGCAGTGAGTTGCCCGCGTCGATCTCCAGGGTCTCGCTGGTCAGCCCCAGTCGGGGTCGTCGGTCGACGGCGATCGCCTCGACCGCCGACCAGGGCAGCAGCCGCCGACCCGCGAAGCCGTGGATGACGGTGAGCCCGGCCGGGGCCACCGCCAACCGGACCGGTGCGACCAGGTCGCGTACCGCCCAGCCGGCCAGAGCTGCGGCGGCCAGGGCGGCCACCGCGAGGCGGACCGGGTCGCCGTCGGCGAAGAGCAGCCCGAGCGCGACGAGCAGGACGGCGCCGGCCAGCTTCGCCGCCGGCAGGCTCGACGGCACTCGCCACTGCCGTGTCGGAGACGTCTCATTCACCCGCCCAGCATGCCAGCGGCCGTCGGATTCCGGCACCTCGTGCAGGTGTGGCCGGACGACCGGTCGATGGACGACGTAGGATCGGGGCAGCCCAAGTTACCGGGGAGTAAACATGAGTGACGCGGTCATCGTCGGCGCGGTACGTACCCCGGTCGGGCGGCGCAAGGGCAGCCTCGCCAGCGTCCACCCGGTCGACCTCTCGGCGCACGTGCTGCGCGCCCTCGCCGAGCGCACCGGGCTCGACCCGGCCCAGGTCGACGACGTCTTCTGGGGCTGCGTGTCCCAGGTCGGTGAGCAGTCGTGGAACATCGCCCGCAACGGCGTGCTCGCCGCCGGCTGGCCCGAGACGGTGCCCGGCACCACCCTGGACCGGCAATGCGGCTCCAGCCAGCAGGCCCTGCACTTCGCCGCCGCGACGGTGCTATCCGGCCAGGCCGACCTGGTGGTCGCCGGCGGCGTCGAGTCGATGACCCGGGTGCCGATGGGCTCCAGTGTCGCCGGCGGCATGCCGTTCAGTGACCAGTTGCGCGCCCGCTACCGGGGCGTCGAGGGCTTCGCCGACGACGCACCGCTGCCGTTCAACCAGGGGGTCGGGGCCGAGCTGATCGCCCAGCGGTGGCGCCTCTCGCGTACCCAGCTGGACGAGTTCGCGCTGGCCAGCCACGAGAAGGCAGCCGCCGCGCAGGACGCCGGCGCGTTCGACCCGGAGCTGACCCCGGTGCCGCTCGCCGACGGTGGCAAGTTCGCCGCCGACGAGGGCATCCGCCGGGAGACCTCACTGGAGAAGCTGGGCGAGCTGGCCACCCCGTTCCGCGCCGACGGCGTGGTGACCGCCGGCTCCGCGTCCCAGATCTCCGACGGCGCCGCGGCCCTCGCGGTGACCACCTCCGACTGGGCGAGCCGGCACGGCCTGCGCCCGCTGGCCCGGATCCACACCGCGGTGGTCGCCGCCGACGACCCGGTCACCATGCTCACCGCGCCCATCCCGGCCACCGCGAAGGCGCTGCGCCGCGCGGGGCTGGGCATCGAGGAGATCGGGGTGTACGAGGTGAACGAGGCGTTCGCCCCGGTGCCGCTGGCCTGGCTGGCGGAGACCGAGGCGGACCCGGAGCGGCTCAACCCGCGCGGCGGGGCGATCGCCCTCGGTCACCCGCTCGGCGGCTCCGGTGCCCGGATCATGACCACGATGCTGCAGCACATGCGGGACAACGGCATCCGTTACGGCCTGCAGACCATGTGCGAGGGCGGTGGCATGGCCAACGCCACAGTCGTCGAGCTGATCTGAGGACACCGCCGCACGCCGGTCGGCGCGGCGGTCACCTGCGCCGGGGCCCGGATGCTGGTGGGGGCGCGAGCCGGCCGTTGGGCATGTGCACGACCCGGAGGAACGCGGGCAGCCGCCACGGCCTCGGTCCGCCGATGACCACGTCGCGCCGCAGCACCGCCTGCGCGATGCTGATCCGGCCGAACATCATCAGGTTGAACCGGGCGGGGCGGAACGTCACCCTCGCGTCGTACGGGGCGTCGGGTGGCGCGATCCGCACCCGGCGGTCGCCCAGGGTCAGCGTCGTCGTCGGCGTGTACTCCGAGCGGAACTGCACCGACACGTGGTGGCGGGGCATCGGCAGTTCGGTGTTGAGCAGCACCCCGTACGTGTCGCGCAGCATGTCGAACATGAACAGCTCCCAGTAGAGCGCGGCGTGCTCGTCCGGCATCGGCCACGCCCGGCGGAGCGCCCGCGCGATGTCCCAGCCGTGCACGAGCAGCTCGTTGGTCAGATGGGCGAACAGGCCGCCGACCGTCACCCGCGCGTTGCCCAGCCAACTCACCGTCGAGCGCGGATCGGCCGACGTCGTCAGGAGGCGGCCGACCAGGGTGTTCAGCTGCGTCAGCAGCACCTCCGGGTCGCGCTCGGTGAAGTGGGCGAGCACCTGGGCGTTGACGTCGGCCACCGTGTCCACGTTCGTGGTGGCCAGCAGGTCCTCCAGCCCTGGCACCCGGATGGGGACCGCGGTGCCCTCCAGCCTCGACACGTACAGCACCGCGATCGACACCACGTGCGCGAGGGTGTCGGCCACGGTCCAGTCGGCGGTCGCCATGACGTCGGGTGAGGGCGCGGCGGCCACCAGATCGGTGAACCGGTCGGTGGCCGTTCGCAGGGCCGTGTTGGCCACACTCCACCGGTCCGGATCTGCCGCGCCAGTCACACGAACAGCATCGAGCACCCAGCGCGCCGGAACATCTTCGAATGTGCCATCTTCCGGCGGCGGCAGGTCTGGACCGGCGTCAGTCGTTGTAGAACATGGTGGGGAACCACCCGAAGCCGAAGATCGAGGGCACCCGGACGTCCCAGTACACGACTGTGAAGACGCCCAGGGCGATGAGCAGCGCGCCGCTGATCACCATGCTGCGGCGTACGTCGGCGGCGAGCCAGCTGATGAACCGGCCACGGGTGAGCATGATCAGCAGCGCGAACAGTGCGGTGACCACGACGATGTTGCCGAGGGACTGCAGCACGAACGCGGCCGAACCGTACAGCGGGTTGCCGCTGTCGACCGCCCAGTGGAACAGCTTGTTGAACAGCGGGTACGGCCGGCCGATGAGGAAGCCGCCGATGAGCGCGCCGAGGGTGATCACCCGTGCGACCGGCCGGTCGGCGAACACGTCCGGCACCGTCCGGATCGCGGCCAGCCCCAGGTAGATGAGGGCCAGTCCGATGACGCCGAACACCACCGACGACTGGATGATGCGCACCGGCACCCCACCGGCGGTGTCGGTGGACAGCTGGGGGAGCCGGTCACCCAGCAGGACCCCGACGAACCCGTACACCGCGGCGACGGCGACCATGCCCAGGGTGAGGTAGCCGACCGGCCGCAGCAGCAGCCGGAGCCGGTCACCGTTGGCAGAGCTTGCCGCGCCGAGCGGCCCGATGGACGCGAGCATCGCGATGTTGCACGCGGTGAACGTGCCGGCGAGGCCCGACACGAACGCGAACACCAGGCCGGCGGCGGTACCGGAGATCGCCGTCGCCTTCGCGTCATGGCCGAGGATCCCGCTGGCGACGCTGTCACCGATGACCGAGTCGACGAACTCGTAGGACCAGAGCACCGCCAGCAGGACTCCGGCCGCCACGCTGACCGCGATGATGACGCCGTTGCGTTGTGGACGCTCGGCGGCGGAGGGGCGCGTGAAGTCTCGCGTGGCTGTGGTTGGCGTTCCCGTCATAGCTCCACTCCCCGAGCAGATTCGAGCATGATTACTGGGCGCAGCGATAATGTCGCTCACAGCTTCCTCGGCGCATCTCGCAGAGTGCGCAATCGGCAGATGCCACCTCCTCCGCTGGGACGCCGTGGGCCGGCGCCGGAATAAGCGGTCCCGAACCTCGGGAGGACGGCCTAGGGTGCCCAACGTGACGACGATCGAGCGTGCCCCGGACTGGTCCGACGAGCAGTGGCAGACGCAGGCCCGGTCCTGGGTCGACGAGCAGTTGACTCGCGCGGGTCGGCGGGTGACCGGGCCGGTGGAGCCGCGGGTCCGTCCCTGGTCGCTGGTGTGGCGGGTGCCCACCGACGACGGCCCGGTCTGGTTCAAGGCCAACAACCCGGGCACGGTGCACGAGGCGGTCCTGGTCGCGGCGCTCGCCGAGTTGACGCCCGACCGGGTGCTGACGCCGATCGCGGTGGACCCGGCGCAGGGCTGGTCGCTGCTGCCCGACGGCGGCGAGTCGTTGCGCGACGTGCTGGCACGCGATCCCGATCTGGCGCACTGGGAGCGGGCGTTGCCCGGGTACGCGGCGCTGCAACTGGCCACCGTGCCCCGCGCCGACGAGTTCGTCGCCCTGGGCGTGCCGGATCAGCGTCCGGAGGTGCTGGCCGGCCTCTTCGCCGAACTGCTCGACGATCGAGAGGCGCTGCTGATCGACGCCGAGGGCGGGCTCAGCGCGGAGGTGCACGAGCGGCTGCGGGCCGAGCTGCCGTCGTACGCGCAGCGGAGCCGCCGGCTCGCCGACATCGGCATCCCGGCCACCGTGCAACACGACGACCTGCATGACGGCAACGTCTTCGCCAGCGCGGCCGGGTACCGCTACTTCGACTGGGGTGACGCCTCGGTGGCGCACCCGTTCGGCACGCTGCTGGTGACCCTGCGCTCCATCGGGCACGCCGGGAAGCTCGCCGCCGACGACGCCCAACTGGTTCGGTTGCGCGACGCCTACCTGGAGGCGTGGACGGACCGGTACGACCGCCGGACCCTCGTCGAGGCCGCCGACCTCGCGATCGGTCTGGGGCCGGTGAGCCGGTCGCTGTCCTGGCGTCGAGCGCTGGACACCCCCGAGGAGTCCCGCGCCGAGTACGCCGACGCGGTCCCGGGCTGGCTGGAGGAGCTGTTCGCCGCCAGTCCACTTCAGCCGAACGCCTGACCATGATCCGTCCGAGTCGTAAGTCGGACAGGCAGTGCGACGGGCGGCGTGGAACTTCCAAAAATCCTCCGTGACCCACGTCACCCCGCTGGGGAGGTCGTTGGGCAGGTCATGGACGTCTTCTCCCGAACGTTCCTCCCGGCCGCCGCTGAGGCTGGCCTGGCCGTGCAGACGGTGAGCCGGCACATGCCGGTCTTCCGGCGCTGCGTCGGCTCCGGTGACGCCACCATCCTGGTCACCCGTTGCAGCCGCCCCGACCGCCCGGTCACCGGCGACTACCTCCTACTGCTCACCCACCGCCGCCTGGTGGTGACCCAGCAGACCCGCCTTCTGCACCGACTGCGCCTGCACCTCAACACCGAGTTGCGCGAGCTGAGCAACGTCACCTGGAGCCCGGACCCGCGGCTGCAGTCGGTCGAGATGGCGGCCACCGCGATCGACGGGATCCGTGAGCGGTTCCTGATCCGGACCACCCACCCGAAGCAGGTCTGGCAGCTCGACGCGTTGCTCAACCAGGCGTTCCGGACCCGCCTGCGACCGCCCGGCGTGCGGGTCGTCGCCAGCATCGGTGACGCACCGGCCGTCGCGCGGCCCGGGATGTTCGCTCCGTCCTGGTGAGCTGGCCCCCGCGTCGTTCCACCTTTACCGAACTCGAACACGCGCCGATCGCGCCAAGCCTCCGCCGTCGGCAATCATGGGCCGGTGACCGTCGAACCACCGCATCGCGGGCTCGTCCTCGTCGTGGAGGACGAGCCGGCCATCGCCGACCTGGTCCGGCTCTACCTCACCCGGGACGGGTTCGGCGTCCACCTGGAACGTGACGGAGAGGCCGGTCTGAGCGCGGCCCGCCGGCTGCGTCCGGTGGCCTGCGTGTTGGACATCGCGCTGCCGGGCCTGCCCGGCACCGAGATCTGCCGCCGGCTACGCGAGGCCGGCGACTGGACCCCGGTCATCTTCCTCACCGCCCGGGACGACGAGGTGGACCGGATCGTCGGCCTGGAGTTGGGCGCCGACGACTACGTCACCAAGCCGTTCAGCCCACGGGAACTGGTCGCCCGGGTGCGCGCGGTGCTGCGCCGTTCCGCCGGCGGCCCGGAGGGCGCGGACCGGCCACGGGTCGTCGGCCCGGTGACGCTGGACCCGGCCCGCCGCACGGTCACCGCTGCCGGTGCCCCGGTGCAGCTCACCTCCACCGAGTTCGACCTGCTGGCCCACCTGATGGCCCGGCCCGGCCGGGTCTTCACCAGGGAGGAGCTGCTCGCCGGAGTCTGGGGCTACGCGGCGCACGCCGGCACCCGGACGGTGGACGTGCATGTCGCCCAGGTGCGGGCGAAGCTCGGCCCGGCGAGCGTGATCCGGACCCATCGCGGCGTGGGGTACGCGGTCGATGCCTGACCACCCCGGGCACGTCGAGTCGCCGACCATGGCCCTGCCGGTGGTCGGCGCCACCCCACCCGCCGAGGCTCGACGAGGCCGCTTCGGCCGTACGCTGACCGCCCGCGCGGTGCTCGTCACCTGCGCGGTGGCGCTGGTGTCGGTGCTGGTAACCGCCATCGTCGCGGTGCCGTTGGCGATCCGTGGCGCGGAGCGGAGCGAGCAGGAGGCGCTCGCCGCCCAGGCCCGGCTCGCGGCCGAGGTGCTGCGGACCCGCCTCGACCGGGGTCGCAGCGCCGACGAGGAACGGCTCATCCAGCAACTGCGCGACCAGGGCATCGACGCGTACCTGATCCGGCGTGGGGCGGTCGACCGGGCGGGTCTGCCAACCCGGGTGGTGCAGCGGATCGGGCAGGGACGCAACGTGTCGGCTCGTCGCTCGGTCAACGGTGAGCGGGCCCTGGTCGAGGGTCGGGCCCTGCCCGGCGGCAACGGGGTGGTGCTCTCCCGTCCGCTGGCCAACGGCCTGTGGGCCCGGGTGCTGCTCAGTCTCTGGTTGCCGTTGCTGGCCGGGTTGACCGCCGGTGTGGTGGCCGGGTTGCTGCTGGCCCGTCGGCTGGCCCGGCCGATTCGCGTCGCGGCCACCGCCGCCGCCCGGCTGCGGGCTGGTGACCGCGCCGTCCAGGTGCCGGTCGAGCCGCCGGACGAGGTCGCCGACCTGGCCGAGGCGTTGAACGGGTTGGCTGCCGCACTGGCCACCAGCGAGGGTCGACAGCGGGAGTTCCTGCTCTCCGTCTCGCACGAGCTGCGCACCCCGCTGACCGCGATCCGGGGGTACGCCGAGGCGCTCGCCGACGGGGTGCTCGGTGCCGACGACACGGTGGACACCGGCCGGACCATGCTGGCCGAGGCCCAACACCTGGACCGGCTGATCGGTGACCTGCTGGCACTGGCCCGGCTGGAGGCCGCCGACTTCCCCCTCGAACCGGTGCCGGTGGATCTGACCCAACTGGCCGTCGACGCGGAGCCGACCTGGTCCGGCCGGTGCGCCGCGGTGGGCGTGCCGTTCCGGGTGGAGACGCCCGGTCAGCCGGTGCCCGCGTACACCGATCCGGGGAGGATCCGGCAGGTGCTGGACGGGCTGCTGGAGAACGCGCTGCGGGTCGTACCCCCGGGGTCGCCGGTGGTGCTCGCGGTCCGGCCGGCCGGCGCGGACCCGGCGCACGGCGGCGTGTTGGAGGTCCGCGACGGCGGGCCCGGCTTCACCGACGACGACCTGGCGGTGGCCTTCGAACGCGGTGCGCTGCACGAGCGGTACCGGGGGGTGCGCAAGGTGGGCAGCGGGTTGGGGTTGGCGCTGGCCGCCGGGCTGGTGCGCCGGCTGGGCGGGGAGATCGCCGCGGGGCACGCGCCGGAGGGTGGTGCCGCCTTCACCGTCCGGCTGCCCGGTGATCCTTACCTGACCCGAACATCGGCCTGACGCTCCGCTCGTCGTTGCGGGGAAGGCTGAGGGCTCCACGGACGAGAGGGAGAGTCATGCCACGTTGGGGTATCGCCACCGGCACCACGGCACTGCTCGCGGCGGTCGCGCTCGGCGTCAGCGGCTGCGGCGCGGCCGAGGTGGCCAGCCAGCCCGCCCGGGACGTCGCCGTCGAGGTCGCCGCCGCCATGGGGGTCGAGGGTCAGGCGCTGGCCGCGATGGGCTTCGACGCCGACGACCTGGACGTGCTGACCGTCGCCGCACCGGCCACCCCGACGCCGGGCGCGACCCCCAGCGCCAAGGAGAAGGCCCGGGAGAAGCGCGGTGAGGAGTGGCGCAAGCGCCGCCAGGCCCGCGTGCTGCTGCGCAAGAACACCCTGCACGGTGAGGCGGTGGTGAAGACGAAGGACGGCGGTACGCAGACCGTCGCCGTGCAGCGCGGCGAGGTCACCGCGATCGACGGCGACTCGATGACCGTCAAGTCCACCGACGGCTTCACCATGAGCTGGACCTTCGGCGACGACCTGCGGGTGGTCGAGCGGCGGGCCACCGTGCAGCCGAGCGAGGTCAAGGTTGGCGCGACGCTCGGCGTCGCCGGCGCGAAGGACGGCGACAAGGGCGTGGCCCGGCTCATCCTCATTCCCCGCGCCAAGTGAGCGAAGGGGCCCTGGTCGATGCCGGGGCCCCTGCCCTCGTCAGTAGACGCGGGAGCGATGCCGCCGGTGCCGCTTGCTCAGCGGCCCGGCGGGAGGGCGTAACCGACGTAACCGTCGAACTCCAGCCGCCAGCCGGCCGGGACGAGTTTGGCGCAGGCCGCCTCGCTGCCGGTGCAGACGATCGCGTCGACCGAGGAGGGGGCGGCGGGCGGTCGTTCCGGCAGTACCGACTGCAACGCCACCAGGTCCGGTGAGCCGCCGTCGGGGTGCCGCAGCAGCAGCCACCACGGGTACTCCCAGTTGTCGTTCTGCTGCACCAGCCCGATCCGTCGCGCACCGCTGTCCTGGACCGCGGCCGCCGCCCAGCGGAACTCGTCGGCCCACTGTGGGCGGCGCAGGAACCGGGTGTCCCAGTCCGAGGTGGTGAAGACCGAACCGGCACCGACCAGCCGGCGCGGGAAGCCGTACGACAGCGCGAGCACTCCGGCCAGCGCCGAGGTGGCCAGCACGGTGACGGCCACCACGGTGGCAACGGTTCGACGTCCGCCCGCGCGGTTGCGCAGGAGCGCGTCCAGCCAGAGGCCGGCGAGGGGTACGGCGAGCACCACGGCGTAGAGCAGCAGCCGGTTGCCCCACGGCTGCCATTTGATCATCGCGGTGTGCAGCAGCACGGCGGTCAGCACCGCCACGGCGTACGCCCGCAGCGACCCGGCCCGCTCGGCGGCGATCCGCCGTGGTCGGGCGAGCGCGATCACCACGCCGATCACCGCCAACGCCCCGGCCAGCGGAAACGCCACCCGGTCCTCATCCGGATACCAGGCCGGCTCCGGGAAGAGCTCCCGACCGAAGGTGATCGCGCGGTCCTGTGGGTCGACCCCGATCGCCTCGGCGCCGCTGATGATCACTTCCGCCCCGGCCCGACGCAGGGGCGCCAGCGGTGTGTCGAACGCCGTGTGCCCGATCCGCAGCGCGTTGACCACTATCGACGCCGGGTCGTGCCGCTCCATCGGGATGGACTCGCGCAGCCGGGGCGGCCCCAGCGGGTGCCCGAACTCGGCGGTGACCCGGGCCAGGAACGGGCCGACCACCACGGCCGCGACCACCAGGATCAGCACCGAACCGCCGACCGTACGGGCCAGCCCGCCGACCGGCCAGGACCGCCGTCCCGCACCCGCCGCTGACGTGCCCGCCGGTGCCGGAGGATCGGTCCGGGCCAGCCTCAACTGGGCCAGCCCCCAGAGCACCAGCAGCGGGCCGACCGCGATCAGGCCGCTGGTCTTGGTCACCGCGGTCAGCCCGGTGGCCGCCCCCAGCCCGAGCAGCGTGCCCCAGCCGGTCCGTCGACGCAGCCCGTCCAGCGTCAGGGTCGCCGCGCAGGCCACCCACGCCGCGCAGATCAGGTCGGTCTGCGTGCTGGTCGCCTGGAGCACCACCATCGGCGTGGTCGCCAACACGAACGCGGTGAGCAACTGGGCCCTCCGGCCGCCGCCGAGCTGCGCCGTGATCCGTGCGGCCACCAGGAGGCAGACCACCCCGGCCGCCCACTGCACCAGATTGTGCAGGGAGTCCCCGCCGGTGAGCAGGCGCAGGTGCAGCAGCAGGTACTCGGCCCCGGGCGGGATGGTCACCTGCCGGTGGATGGCGGTGGGCCAGAAGTCCAGGTCGCCCTGGGCGACCCAGTGCTCCACCTTCGGCAGGTGGTACGTCTGCGAGTCGAAGTTGTTCGGCTCGGCCAGCAGCGCGACCAGCAGCTCCACCAGGACCAGCCCGCCGACCGTGCCGGCGAGGAGCCGTTCGCCCGGTCGGGCCGTACGCCAGGTGTCGACGGCCGCGGCGAGCAAACCGGCGGCCCTCCGACCGGCCCGGGTCGGCGCGGTGGCGGCCCCACCGGGCTCGGCGGCCGGGGCGGACACGTCGGGGTTGCCCCCGGACACCACCGCGCCCACCGGAACCGGCCGCGACGCGGTGGTGACTGGCACCGGCGCGGCGTCGACCGGCTGCCCGAGGCGAGCCTCCCGTCGCCAGCGCAGACCGGCCGCCGTCGCGGCAGCGGCAAGGAAGAGCAGCCAGGCGACGGCGAACGCGGGTCGGGTCAGCGCGTGCGACGCGCCGAGCACCTCGACGACGAGCACCGCGTACGCCCCGCTGAGCAGGACGGCGCGCACCACGGCGAGCCGCAGCGGTGCCACCGCACCAGCCTCGCGTGGCCTCGTCGCGACGGTGAGCAGGAGCACCGCGGCGGCAGGAACCGCCGCGAGCAGGGAGCCGGCAGCCGACATGGCGGAAGTAAACACCATTGGTCTGAACCCGCCGCGCCGGCTGCCCCGCAGTGGCGGTACGCGGTTAACAAACCAACCAGGCTAGGCTATGGCCGACGTGTTGCCGCCACCGTGGAGATTCCCGTGAAGCTCTCGATCCTCATGCCGGTCTACAACGAGGAAGAACGCATCGCGGATGCCCTCAAGCAGGCATTGGCGGTGGACTATCCCTGCGAGATCGAGTTGGTAGTCGTCGACGACGGCAGCCGGGACGGCACCGGTGAGGTCCTCGGCCGCGCCGACGACGCACGCCTGCGGGTCATCACCCACCAGCGCAACGCCGGCAAGGGTGCCGCCATCAAGACGGCGGTCGACAGCGCCGAGGGCGACTACATGGTCATCCTCGACGCCGACCTGGAGTACGACCCGCAGGACATCCCCAAGCTGCTCGACCCGGTGCTCGACGGGCGGGCCACGGTGGTCTACGGCAATCGCACCTTCGGCAGCCACAGCGCCTACAGCTTCTGGTACGTGATGGGCAACAAGGGCGTCACCATGGCGGCCAACGTGCTGTTCAACTCGTACATCGGTGACCTGGAGACCTGCTTCAAGCTGATGCCGGTGGCGCTCTACCGGTCGCTCGAGGTGCGTTCGCGCGGCTTCGGCATGGAGGCCGAGGTGACCGGCAAGCTGCTGCGTCGCCGCATCCGGCCGTACGAGGTGCCGATCAGCTACCGGGCGCGCGGCCGGGAAGAGGGCAAGAAGATCACCTGGAAGGACGGCGTCGAGGCGATCTGGATCCTCGGGCGCGAGCGCGCTCGCCGCCGCCCCGCCGTCTCAGCCGCCAACTGACCCCAGGAACCCGCTGATCGACCGCCGCAGGCCGTCGGCGTCCAGACCATGCCACCGGGCGTGGTCGGCCGGATCGCCGTACCGTCGCAGGTCGGTCTGACCCACCCCGAGCGCGAGCAGCCGGTGCGGTACGTCCGCCAGCGCCCGGCTGACGACCGCGCTCGACGTGCCCGCCAGGTACGGCTCGACAAGCACCACGTCGGTGTTGGCGAGCGCCCGCAGCCCACGAGTGTCGAACGGCCGGGGCGTGTGGGTGTACGCCACCGTCACGTCCATCCCCTCGGTCGCCGCCAGGGTGGGGTCGAGCATCGGTCCGACCGCCACCACGAGCGGCGCGTTCGTTCCGCCCCGCCGCAGCACCCGTAGCCGGCTGGCATCCGGGTACGCCTCGGCGTTGCCCTGCTCGGAGAGCCGCAGGTAGATCGGATCGTCGGTGGTCGCGGCGGTGCGGAGCAGCGGCGCCACCTCGTCCGGGTGGCCGGGCACCCGGACCGTCCAGCCGTCGCCGAGGGAGTCGAAGAGCGCCACGTCCCCGGGTGACTGGTGGGTGCGGCCCTCCGCCGACCCGTCGTACGACGCGCCGATGCTGACCAGGACGGCTCCCACACCCTGGTGGTCCAGATCCAACTTGATCTGCTCGTACGCCCGGTCCACCAGGAACGTCGCGTACGAGTGCGCGATCGGACGCAGCCCGGTCAGGGCGAGCCCACCGGCCACACCGATCATCAGCTGCTCCCGGATCCCGACGTTGAGCACCCGGTCCGGGTGTCGGTGCCCTACCGGGGCGAACTGGCTCACCGAGATGTCGGCAAGCACCAGTGCGGTACGCGGATCCTCGTCGAGGAGCGCGGTGGCGGTGTCGATGAAGGCGGTACGCATGTCGGTCATCCCTTGCTCTCGGTGCGGGCGACCACCAGGTGCGGGTGTCGTGGCCGGTGCCCGGTCAGCGCCGCGTACAGGGCCTCGTGGTCCCGGCCGCCCACGGTGTCGGCGGTCCAACCGTTGACGGTGAACCGGCTGGCGATGCCGCCGGCCCACCCGTAGCTGGCCGACGCGTTGTCCACCACGACCGCGGTGAGGTTGTCCAGGCCTATCGCTCCCGCGTACGCGATCGCCTCGTGGTTGGATCCCTCGTCCAGTTCGGCGTCGCCGAGCAGCACGTACACCCGGGGTTTGCGCAGCCCCTGGGCGCGTAGGCCGAGCGCGGTGCCGACGGCCAGCCCGAGCCCGTGCCCGAGCGAACCGGAGCTGATCTCGACCCCGGGCACCAGGCGTCGGTCCGGGTGGTGGCCGAGCCGGCTCTCCGGGCCGGCCAGGTCGTCGAGCCAGGCGTCCGGGATGAAACCGTGCGCGGCGAGCACCGCGTAGTAGGCGGCCGGTCCGTGGCCCTTGGAGAGCAGGAACCGGTCCCGCTCCGGGTCGTCGGCGGTGTCGGGGGTGACCCGCAGCACCCGGTCGTAGAGCACCTGGAGCACGTCGATCGTGGAGTGCGCGCTCGGCGCGTGCTTCTCGTCGCCGGTCAGTCGTCGGATCAGCCCGGGCAGTCGGGCGCTGCTGTCGGTGGTCAGTGTGGTGGTCATGCCACTACTGTGTTAGTTGAAGTGCACTTCAACTCAAGGACCTGTTGATGCCGGATCTACTGACGATCGGTGAGCTGTCCGCCCGCTCCGGGGTGGCACCGTCGGCGCTGCGCTACTACGAGCGACTCGGGCTGATCCGCGCCGACCGTACCGGCGGCAACCAGCGCCGGTACGCCCGCGCCGAGCTGCGGCGGGTTGCCTTCATCCGGATCTCCCAGCAGGTCGGCGTCTCGCTCGACGAGATCCGGGCGGCACTCGACTCGCTCCCCGAGGCCCGCACTCCCAGCCCGCAGGACTGGGCGCGGCTCTCGGCGAGTTGGCGGAGCCGGTTGGACGAGCGGATCCGGCTGCTCACCAAGCTCCGCGACGACCTGGACGGCTGCATCGGCTGCGGCTGCCTGTCGTTGCAGCGCTGCACGCTCAACAACCCGGGGGACACGCTGGCCGGCGAGGGCCCGGGCGCCCGGCTGGTGCTGCCCCGACCGACCGACGACCCGACGCTGGCGGGCTCCCTCAACTGACGGCTGACCGCCCGCCCGGTGGGCGGGTGAGGAGCACCTTGCCGAAGTGGTCGTGCGATTCGACGCGCCGGTGCGCCTCCGCCGCCTCGGTCATCGGCAGCCGCCGGTCCACGATCGGCCGGATCCGGCCCGCCTCGACCAACGGCCACACCTCGTCCCGTACGCCCTGCACGATCTCCGCCTTCTCGGCGAGCGGACGGGACCGTAGCGACGTCGCGGTGACGCTCGCCCGCTTGGTCAGCAACGCGCCGAGATCCAACTCGGCCTTGCGCCCACCCTGCATCCCGATCACCACGAGCCGACCTCCGGTGGCCAGCGCGGAGACGTTCCGCCCCAGGTAGGCCGCGCCCATGATGTCGAGGATGACGTCCACCCCGCGTCCGTCGGTGACCCGCCGGGCCTCCTCGACGAAGTCCTGCTCCCGGTAGTCGATCAGGTGGGCCGCGCCCAGCTCACGCAGCCGGGCGTGCTTGGCCTCCCGCGCGGTGGTCAGCACGGTCACGCCGAGGGCCGCCCCGAGCTGGATGGCGAAGGTGCCGATCCCGCTGCCCCCGCCGTGCACCAGCAGCGTCTCGCCCGCGTCGAGCCGCGCCACCTGAATCAGGTTCGACCAGACCGTGCAGGCCGCCTCGGGCAGCGCCGCCGCGTCGACCGGGTCGCAGGCCGGCACCGGCAGCAACTGCCCGGCGGGGACCGCCACCCGCTCCGCGTACCCGCCGCCGGCCAGCAGCGCGCAGACCTGCTGCCCGACCGCCCAACCGGCGACCTCCGCGCCAACCTCCGTGATCACCCCAGAGCATTCCAAGCCGGGGTACGCGGGCGCGCCCGGCGGTGGCGGGTAGTGCCCCTGCCGTTGCAGCAGGTCAGCGCGGTTGACCCCGCTGGCCCGCACATCCACGACGACCTCGTCCGGGCCCGGCTCCGGGTCGGGCACCTCGGCCCAGACCAGCGCGTCGGGTCCACCGGGCTCCGGAATCGTGATGGCTCGCATGGGCCCAGTCTTCCCGATCTCACCGGGTGCCGCAGGCGCACCCTCCAGCCCACTGTGGACACGCGCGACCGCCTGGCCGGCGTACCGGGGAGGGACGCCGGGCCGCCCGGAGCGAGCCGTGGCAGACTATGCGTGGCCGTACGCCCACGGGCGGCGGCCCAGGAGGGTTCGCCTAGTGGCCGATGGCGCTGGTCTTGAAAACCGGTAAGGCAGCGATGTCTTCGTGGGTTCGAATCCCACACCCTCCGCCCACCTTGATCCACTCGACTCCCCGAAAGTCGGGGTGTCAGGAGTCCTGGGACACCCCGACGTCACTGAACCTGAGTCGATCTCCTGGTCCACGCCTCGTAGCTGAGCAGCACGGCGAGGAACGCGGTGAGCAGGCCGAGCGCGGCCAGGTCGGGCAGGTACCGGCCGACGGGAAGCAACGGCAGCGCCACGACGGGAGCGACGAGCTGCCCCGGTCGCACGCACCGGACGCTGAGACTCAGGAACGTCGCCCTGCCTGCGAGGAACAGGGCGGTCCCGCCGAACAGCGCGATTGCCGGCATCCAGTCCGAGGTGCCGGGGGACTCCTCGTGCGCGAGCCCGGCGAAGATCTGCTCGACTCCCAGCGCCACGTAGATGGTCCCGGCGACCAGCGGAAAGTGGGCGAGGGTGTAGGCGTTGGCGCCGACGTGGGCCCGCCGTAGCCCGGACTCCGTCATCAACGCCTGGCCGGCGGCCATCGCGGTGGAGGAGTACAGCCAGTACAGGCACACGGTGACGGCCAGCGTGAGGACCGCGGCCAACAGGATCGGTCCGCGGACCCGCTGTACCCCGACGCCGGCGCCGACCGAGATGAGGGACTCGCCGAGCGCAATGATCACCACGAGGCTGTGTCGCTCCGCGAAGTGACTCGGGCTTCGCACCGGCCACCCGCTCAGCACCGAGGACACCACCCCGCCGCCCATGTCGATGGTGAGGGCCGCCGCCCAGAGCAGGAGCTGGGCGGTGCCGCCGAGCACGGCACCGAGGACGAAGGGGATCCAGGACAGCACGGTCGAGAGGGCGTACAGACGAAGGGTCCTGCTCAGCTGTCGGTTGCCCGCAGCGGCCCACTGGAAGAGCGCGAGAGCGATGACGCGAAGCGTGACGTAGGCCAGCACCAGGATCAGTCGTTGTCTCGTCGTGCCCGGCCCGGTCGCCCAGGCGTCGGGGATGACCAGTGCGACGAGGAAGACGGCGGCCATCGAGACCGTCACACCGGCACGGATCAGCCCGACGTCGATGCGGACGTGGTTGCCCAGCCAGGAGTAGACCACCCAGGAGATCCACAGCAACAGGAGTACGAGGAATCCCTGCGTGAGCGCCACCGGCGACGGCCGCTGGCTCATGAACGTGGTGACCCGGATGAGGCCGAAGACGAACACCAGATCGAAGAAGATCTCGAAGAGGGTGGTTCGGTGTGTCTCCGCGGTCGCCACCGGCCGCGACCGGAAGATCCGCCCCATCAGGCAATCTTCACCGGTTTCAGGGTGGCAGTCCGGCGCGCCGCGTCCCGGTCACTCCGGCGGGTCGGTGGCCTGCCGCTCCCGGCGGATCGTCTCCTCGGCCAGTCGCTCGACCGCGCGTCGGCGTTCGCCGGCGATGGCCCGCTCGTCTCGGCGGCGGAACGCGGTGAAAACGGCCACCACGAAGTCCCGCCAGATGCCGGCCACGGTGTCCCCCTGCGGAACGTTGCCCGAACTCAAACGTAGCTCCGCGAAACCACAGTCGGTCAGCGCGTGCTTCCGGTCGTCGGGAGGGCCGTGGCGGGGTAAGAAGGGGCTGGTATCTCCGCACATCGGAAGGACGCGTCCCCATGACCCTGGAACGACCGATCGCCCCGGACCCGTACGAGCTGCTGCCGACGCTGCCCTCGTTCACGCTGACGAGCGACGACGTGCAGAACGGCGAGCCGATGGATGCCCGGCACGCGCATGGCAGCACCGGGGGCGACAACGTCTCGCCGCAGCTGGCCTGGTCGGACTTCCCCGCCGAGACGAAGAGCTTCGCGGTGACCTGCTACGACCCCGACGCGCCGACGGGCAGCGGTTTCTGGCACTGGGTGCTGGTGAACGTGCCGGCCAGCGTCACCCAGTTGCCCACCGGCGCCGGTGGCGCGGCGGGCACCGACCTCGGTGGGGCGTTCTCGGTCCGCAACGACTACGGCGAGCAGGGGTACGGCGGGTCAGCGCCGCCGCCCGGTGACCGCCCGCACCGGTACGTCTTCGCGGTGCACGCCCTGGACGTCGATCGCCTGGACCTGACGCCGGACGCCACGCCCGCCTACGTCGGCTTCAACCTGACGTTCCACACCCTGGCCCGAGCGGTGATCCGCCCGACCTACCAGATCAAGGAGTAACCCCGCCCCAGCTCCCGCGATCTTGCACTTACTGTCCCGACATCCCTGACCTAACAGGCATAAGGGCGACAGAAAGTGCAAGATCGGCGGGGCGGGGCCGGGGTGGGTCAGGCTGGGACGCGGGCTACGGCGAAGACGGACTGGCCGAACGGCGGAAGGACGAGCTGCTCGGCGGCCTTGGTGGCGGGCAGGACGAGGGTGTCGTACACCTTGACCATCGGGCCCTCCTTCGGCATCAGCCGGAAGACCTTGGTGGCCATGAAGTAGCCGATCAACCCGAGCGCGTTGGCGTAGTGCATCTTCTCGACGGTCAGACCGGCGTCGGTCATCGCCGCCCCGAGCGTCTTCTTGGTGTAGCGGCGGACGTGCCCGGTGGCGATGTCGGCCGGGCCCATCGCGAACTGGAACGCGGGCACGATGATGATCACGGCGCCGCCGGGTCGGACCAGGTCGCGCATGCTCTGCAGCGCGCCCACGTGGTCCTCGATGTGTTCCAGGACGTTGTACGAGACGGCGGCGCTGTAGTCGCCCCGGTCGTTGTGCGGCAGCAGCATCTGCCGGACGTCGATGTTCGGACGGCCGGCGAGGCGCTCCTTGAGCTGCACCAGCCGGTCCGGGTCCGCCTCGGTCGCGGTGAACCGAGGAAGCCGCTCGGACCATTCCAGCGCGTAGTCACCGAGGCCGCTGCCGATCTCGATCGGGTCGTCGCCCAGGTACGGCACGGCCAGTTCGATGAACCAGCGACGGTGGTTGACAGCGGTTGCCAGGCCTTCCAGGACCTCGGACTGCACGCGCTGATCCCCAGTGATTTCTGCCATGCGTCGATTCCTCACGATATGAACTCGACCCGTGCCTGGACCGACAGAGTGAATCATCCGCTGGGACGGCGAAAGAATCGGGGCATCGGGGTGGCCGAATTGTGGTCGGGGGGTGGGTTCGTGATCGGCGGTCGGCGAACCCGGCACATAGTACGGCAGTACCCCGAAACATGTCACGGCGGTGCCATACGCTGACTACCCTATGAATTGTCATGACTACTCCTGAACCGGACGTGCCCAGCGACAGCGGCGGCCCGGCCACCGCGTCGTCGGCGGAGGGGGCCTCCGGTGCCGTTCGGCCTTCCCGCAGGGGGATGTGGGCCGATCTGGCCGCTGTGCTGAGCTTCGTGCTGCTCGGTTTCTGGGTCACCGGTCGCCTCTGGCTGGACGCGGGCAGTGGTGTGCGGGACAACCAGTCTGATCAATCGCAGTTCGAATGGATGATGGCGCACGGTGCGCGAGTAGTCACGCACTTTGCGTATCCGTTCCATTCCAATCAGATGAACGTCCCCGACGGCGTGAATCTGATGGCCAATACGTCCGTATTATCCATTTCATTGCCAATGACGCCGATCACCCTGTTGCTCGGGCCGCGAGCGTCATTTCTGACCTTTCTCACCGCCGGCATGATTGCCACCGCCACGGCCTGGTATTTCCTGCTCTCCCGGGTCCTGATCGGCAGCCGGGGGCCGGCGTGGCTGGGCGCCGGCTTCTGCGCGTTCGCGCCGGCCATGGTGTCGCACGCCAATGGGCACCCGAACATCGTGTCGCAGTTCGTCGTCCCGTTGATCATTTGGCGCACACTGCGACTCGGCGAACCGCGCCGCTGGCTGCGCAACGGGGTCCTCCTCGCGCTGGTCATCGTCTGGCAGGCATTCCTCAACCTGGAGATCCTGCTGATGACCGCGATCGGGCTCGGTGTGGTCGTCGGTGTGCTCGCCCTCGGCCGCACTGATCTGCGATCGCGGGCCCGACCCTTCCTCGCCGGCTTGGCCGTCGCCGCCGGGGTCGCCGGGCTCCTGCTGGCGTACCCCCTCTACGTCCAGTTCTTCGGGCCGGACGCGTACTCCGGGCTGTCCCGCCTGATCCGCGGCTACTCCAGCGACCTGGCCTCGTTCGTCGCGTACTCCCGGGAATCCCTCGCCGGTAGTGCGCGCACCGCGGCCGGGCTGGCCAAGAACCCGACCGAGGAGAACAGCTTCTTCGGTTGGGCGCTGGTGGTGCTGGTGGTCGCCCTGGTCTGGTGGCTGCGGCGCTCGATCGTGGTGCTCGCGCTGGCCGCGCTCGGGCTGCTCTTCGCGGTGCTCTCGCTGGGCCGGGAGGTCCGCTTCGACAACCGGGGTACGGGTGTCCCAGGGCCCTGGGCGGCGCTGGAGAACCTGCCCATCCTGCACTCGGTGGTGCCGACGCGCTGGGCGTTGGCGATCACCCCGATCGTCGGGCTGCTGCTCGCCTACGGCGCCGAACGGGCCCGTGAGTTGGCCGGCGCGCACCCGGCCGCGCGGGGGCAGGTCCGTTTCGTCACCGCCACCGTGCTCACGATGGCCCTGTTGCCGATCGTCCCCACCCCGCTGCCCGTGGCCCACCTCGACCCGGTGCCCACCTTCGTGACCAGTGGGGCGTGGCGGCCGTACGTGACCGGTGGGCGCAGTGTGGTGACGCTGCCGTTGCCGGACACCACGTACGCGGCGCCGCTGCGCTGGTCGGCGGCGACCCGGCTGGACATGCCGTTGGCCCGCGGCTACTTCCTCGGCCCGGACACCCGCCCGAACGCCGATCCGCCGAAGGTCGCGCTGTTCGGAGCGACTCCCCGACCCACCAGCAGCTTCTTCGCCACCATTCGGCGGACCGGGGCGGTGCCGCCGATCACCCCGCAGACCCGGGTCCGGGCGGTCGACGACCTGCGCTACTGGCGGGCTGGGGTGGTCATCCTCGGGCCACACGAGCATGAGGCCGCGCTGCGCCGGGGGATGACCGAGCTGACCGGGATCCAACCGGTGTTCACCGGTGGCGTGTGGGTGTGGGACGTCCGGTCGTTGACCGACTGAGCGGTGCGGCCCAGCCCGGCCTGGTCAGCGGACGCAGCAGCCCTGGCAGACCTTCGGCCGGGGGAGGGTGAAGGCCAGGCAGCAGGTGCGGCGCTGCACTGTCGGCTCACCGGTCGGCCCGGGCACCAGCTCGATCAGGTCGGTCAGGTCGAGTGCGCCGAGCAGGGTGTCGATGCTCTGCACGGTGGAGCCGGGCAGGCCGTCCGCGGCCCGCAGGATGCCGTGCGCGATGCCGGAGGCGACCGAGCCGAGCAGCGTCCGAGTGCCCACCCGGACCTCGGACTGGATCGCCGTGATGAGCGGTGCCAGGTGGGCGTCGAGCAGTGACGCGCGCAGCGCGGCCAGCAGCTCGGCCTCGTCGGCGACGACCCGCACCTCCGGCAGGCCGGCGAGCGCCAACGGATCGTTCGGCAGCACCGCCACGGTGGTGCCCCGGCGCAGGCCCATGGTGAGCAGCTGTCGGTGGTCCTCGAAGTGGATCAGCAGGTCGGCCGGGTCGAGCAGCGGCACCCGCCGGGCGGAGGCCCAGCCGAGCACGACCGGCAGCGCGGCCCAGTAGCTGTACGACTTCCATGCCAGCGCGGCGCAGGCGTGCGGGGTGCCGCCCCAGCGGACGGCTGCGCCGTTCAGCAGCTCCGGCAGTCGGCTGCCGTCGATCAGGGTGGTGGCGGGTGCCCAGCCGAGCTCGTCGTCGACCAGCAGGCCCCGGGCGAGGCCGGGGAGGTCGTCGGTGCCGAACATGGCGCGCAGCGCTGCGGTGACGGGCGCGAGGGGCGTGGTGGCGGCCTCGCGCCGTGGCATCACCGCTGTCACCTGAGTCGTCCCCTGTCTGTGTGACCGAGGAGTGCGCCCCGGCGGACGACCAGTGCCGTCCTGAGCTAAGGCTAGCCTAACCAGACCCTCGACCGTAAGGGAAGCCTCACCTTGGTCACATCCCAGACGCCCAGGTCATCCCGCATCCCACGGGAGTAGCGCTTCGCGTACTACCCGGAGTCAGGGCTGGGAAACGCCGTCGCACGATCGATGGTCATCGGTGGATTGTCAAGCGATGTGTCGAAAACATGCCACATGCGTGTGCGCTCGGGCACAGAACGTGAAACTTATATCCCCGGCCACGAGGAAGCTGATGACGACCTCACCCCTCGAACGGGCTGCCGAGTCCTTCGCGGCCGAACTCGCCCGGCAACGGACGGGGCGCGGGCTGTCCAAGAAGCAACTGGCCGTCCTGATGGGGTTCGACCCGTCCTACGTGAGCCACGTCGAGGGGCGCCGGCACCGCCCGACCGAGGACTTCGCCCGCCGCGCCGAGGCCGTCCTGGAGGCCAGCGGCGCGATCTGGCAACGCTTCCGGGAGTACGACGACCTACGGCACGCCCGGGCCGGTCAGCCGCACCGCGAGCCGTACCTACCGGGACAGTGGCTGCCACCCGGCACCGGCCTGGTCGTGGAACGGGAGCTGGCCACCCTCACCCACACCGAGGACGGCTACCGGTGCGTCATCCACCGTGAGCTGTACAACGCCGGCACGGAGCCGGTCACCCGCTACCTGGTCCGGGTCGCCGTCGACCGCTACCCGAACGACCCCGGACGCTCCAACCGGCACCACCGGGAGCACCCTCTCACCTTCGCCGAGCTGCAGATCCAGGCCCACCGAGACGACGGCGGCGGAGACCCGGAGCCGATGCACTGGCGAGCCAAACACGATCGGGACGCGTTCAAGGAGATCTGGCTGCTCTTCGAGAACGGGGAGCGGCGCTTCCCCCTCTACCCGGGCGACCGGGCCACCATCGAGTACGCGTACAGCGTCGGGCACGAGAAGTGGGGCCCCTGGTTCCAGCGAGCCGTCCGGCTGCCCACCCGGCAACTCGCCGTACGCCTGGATCTGCCTGCGGCGCTCGACCCGCAGGTCTGGGGCGTGGAGACCTCGCTCAGCGCGGAGGAGGGCCCGCTGCGGACGGCGCCGCAGCGTCACGACGAGGGCGACCGGGCGATCTACGACTGGCAGACCGACGACCCACCGTTGAACGCCCGCTACCGGATGCAGTGGCGGTTCCGCGCCCGCCCGGACAACGAACCGGACACCGGCCCCGGCGGCGCCCGGGTCCGACCCAGCGACCGGATGCGCGGCCTCGGCATCGTGCAACGCGGGGCCGACCTGCTCCGTCAGCGGGCCCGCCCGTTCGACCTGCCCGCGGAGGAACACGTCGCCCGGGACGTGGTCGACCGGCTCACCATGGCCCTGGCCCGGCTCGACGAGCTGCACCCGTTCAGCAAGGGGGTCGGAGTCGCCGCCCCGCAGTTCGGCATCGACCGGGCGGCGGCCGTGGTCCGGCCCCCCGACCGCTCGGCGGAGCCGGTCGTGCTGCTCAACCCCCGGGTGGTCGACGCCGACCCGGAGACCGACGAGCAGTACGAGGGCTGCCTCTCCTTCTTCGACCACCGAGGTCTGGTGCCCCGACCGTTACGCCTGGACGTGGAGCATGCCCAGTGGGACGGCAGCCGCGTCATCACCTCGTTCGAGTTCGGCATGGCCCGGCTGGTCGCACACGAGATCGACCACCTGGAGGGCCGGCTCTACGTCGACCGGATGGCACCCGGCGTGCCGTTGGTGCCGGTGGAGGAGTACCGCGAGACCGGGCACCCCTGGCGCTACTGACCCAAGAAGGGACCGGGGCGCGTGCCCCAGGGGGCAGGGGCACGCGCCCCGGTGTGGGGGGAGGAACGTCTAGAGGTCACCGAAGGTGTCGTAGCGGATGTGCGGCGGCGGCACGTCGTCCGCGGCGAGCACCCGCAGGGTGGACCGGACCATCCGGGCGGCACCGGAGACGTAGCAGTCGTGCGTGGTCCACGGCCCGTACCGGGCCACCACCTCCGGGATGTCGCCCTGCTCGCCGTCGAAGTCCGGGTCCTCACTGCACGCCGCGGTGACCGACAACCACGGGTGTGCGGCCACCAACTCCTGCAACCCGGCCAGGCCGTACAGGTCGGCCGCCTGCCGGGCGCCGTAGAAGACGTGCACCCACCGGGTCCGGTTGTAGGTGGCCAACTCCTCCACCAGCGCCTTGATCGGTGCCAGCCCGACGCCGCCGGCCACGCAGAGGACGTCCCGTTCCGAGGCGCGGTCCAGGGTCATCGACCCCATCGGCGCCGCCAGGCGCAGCAGGTCACCCGGCCGCACCCGACGCACCAGGGCGCCGGACACCCAGCCGGCCCCCGGAGACCGCACGTGGAACTCCAACACGTTGTCGTCGTTCGGGGCGTTCGCCACGGAGTAGTTGCGCCACACCCGGGGGTGGTAGCGCGGCACCTCCAGGCTCACGTACTGCCCCGCCTGCCAGCGCAGCGGATGCTGCAACGCCCGGCAGGTCAGCACGGCGGTGTCCGGGCCGTACCGCTCATGGGTCAGCACCTCGGCGTGCCAGAACGGCGGGTCGTCGTCGGAGGCGGCGCCGGCCACCATCAGGGCGGCGATCGCCGCGTACGCCTCCCGCCACGCCTGGTCGTACTCCAGGTTCCAGCTGTCACCGGCGGTGCTGCGCAGCGCGTCCAACAGTGCGACGCCCATGGTGGCGTAGTGCTGCTCGTCGACGTGGTACTTACGGTGGTCGCGGCCCAGCGCCCGGAGAAACTCGTCGAAGCTCTCCGGGTCGTCGACCGTGTGGATCGCCGTGATGATCGCTTCGAGTAGGCGGTCGCCCTGGCCGGTCATCTGCACCGGGAAGAGTTGCCGCAGGGCGGGGTCGAGCAGGAACAGCCGAGCGTAGAAGTGACCGCTCAACCGGACCCGGTCGTCCTCGACCAGGGTCCAGCTCTCCTTCAGCAACCGCGCGAGGTTGTCCACGAACGCTCCTTCTCCAGACGGCAACGGATCGGGCGCTCATAGAATCTCCACGGAGAGTGTCTACTGGTCGCACAGAATGTGCGATCGGCTCATGGTGGCCGGTCGGCCATGTCACGGGCGCCGCACGTCGGGCAGAGTGGTGCGGTGACCGTTGAGCTGACCCGCCCGGTGTCCCGCCGACTGCTGGGCACCGAGACGCTGCTGGTCCTCGGCCTCTCCCTCGGCCAGTCCGCGATCTACGCGGTGGTGTCGATCATCGCGAAGCTGACCGCCGACGGTCCCCTCTCCAAGCAGACCGCCTCGCTGAACACCTCGGCGTCGGCCCGCCCCTGGCTGGACCTCACGTACCAGCTGCTCGGCATCGTGTTCGCGCTGCTGCCGGTGCTGCTCGCCGTACACCTGCTCAGCCGTGACCCCGGCGACCCGGCGCGAACCCTCGGCCTGGACGCCCGACGGCCCGGTCAGGACGTGGCGCGGGGAGCCGGCCTGGCGGCGCTGATCGGCCTACCCGGGCTGGCGCTGTTCTGGGCGGCGGCCCACCTGGGCCTCAACGCCACGCTGGTGCCGGCCTCGCTGCCGCCGGTCTGGTGGGCGGTCCCGGTGCTGATCCTCTCCGCCGTGCAGAACGCCGTGCTGGAGGAGGTGATCGTGGTCGGTTACCTGGTCACCCGGCTGCGCCAGCTCCAGTGGCGGCTGGCCGCGATCATTGCGGCCAGCGCGCTGCTGCGCGGCTCGTACCACCTCTACCAGGGCTTCGGCGCGTTCGTCGGCAACGCGATCATGGGCGTCGTGTTCAGCCTCTTCTACCTGCGCACCCGGCGGGTGATGCCGCTGGTCATCGCGCACACCCTGCTCGACGTGTTCGCCTTCGTCGGCTACGCGCTACTGCCCCGGGAGTGGTTCGACTGGCTCTGACCGGTCAACGCCTGTCGGGTCGGTAGACGGCCACCGTGCGGGCCGCGAGCCGGTCGGCTGCCGCCGCGTCCCCCAGCGCCGCCGCGAGCACCGCCGCACCCGGCAGCAACCGGGCCGCCAGCCGCAACGCCACCCAACCGCCGGCCTGCGCCGTGAGCGGGGCGGCCAACCGCCAGGCCGCCTCCGCCGCCCGTGGCCACGCCCCTTCGACCGGCTCGCCCGCCGTCTCGGCGGCGGCCAGGGCCGCCGCCGCGCTCGCCCGATCCGGGTGCACCTGGGTCAACACCAGCAGGTCGACGGCCCGGTCGGGATGCGTCGGATCCTTGCCGTACGCGGCGGCCAGGTGCAGCACCAGCTCCGAGTGCGTCCACAGCACCGCCGCCAACTCGGCCAGCGGCGCGAAGTAACCGGCCAGCGCGGCGGTCGCCCCGCCCGCACCCGCCGAGCGGACGAACCGCCGGGTCGCCAACCGGGCCAGGCCGTCCGCGGACGCGTCCGGATACCGGGTGCGCAACCCCGCGGCCCAGCCGGCCGCGCCGGGCCCGAGCGCCCGCACCGCGGCCAGAGCCAACAGCTCCGGCGCGAAGCCGGGGTGGTCGAGCACGCGCGCGGCGACCGCGCGCAGCTCCGATTCCGGGGTACGCCCCAGAGCCGGCTTAGGCAGCCGCGCGGCGGGTGCTGCCGGTGCCAGCTGCTCGGCGGGTGCTGTCTGCGGCTCGGTGGGTGTCGTCTGCTGCTCGGCAGGTGGCGTCTGCTGCCCGGCCACGGGTTCGGGGGCGGGCTTTGTCGGCGTGGTGCTCTTTGCCGGCGTGCTCTTGCGTGGGGCGGCCGCGCGCTTGGTGGTCTTCGCGGCTTTGACCGGGGTCTCTGGTGGGGTGGTGCTTGCCTCTGCGGTGGGGTTCGCGGCTTTGCTGGGGTTCGCGGCGCGCTTGCGCGGGGCTGGCGTGGCCGGGGTCACCTCGGTGGGCGTCTCGGTTGCCTTCCGGGGAGCAGCCTTGCGAACAGGGGTGGTGGTCCGGGCCTTCGACGGCGTCGGTGCGACGCCTGTTGCGGAGCCTGGTTGGTCGACGTCCGGTTGTGCTGGGTGCTCCGCACCTGTCTCGGAGGCCAGCTCGGTCGGTGCGCGTCGAGGCTGGCGAGGCAGGGGGCGGTCCGGCTCCGGTGGCTGGAAGAGCACCGCCGGGGCGCCCTTGGCCCGTCGAGGGCGCTGGCTCGCCGGAGCGGCTGCCGGCGGGGCCGCCGCCTCAGGCTCCACCGTCTCGGTGGGCTCGTCGGCCACGATCGGCGGCCGGAAGGTGGCCCGTGGGGAGCGCGGACGCGCTCGTTCAGCAGGCTCTCGACGTGTCGACTCGCTGGGCGGCTGCTCCTGCATATCGATGGAGCGTAGTCCCGATCACGCCGGCGCACAGCGTTGAAACACGGGCGCGGGCGGGCCCCGGTGGGCGTACCCCGGAAGTCGTTTTGCTCCCGGTGGGTGGCGACCTGTATCCTCGGGCGCGGTGGTCTGAGGATCACCAGGGAGACTTCGCCTAGTCTGGTCTATGGCGCCGCACTGCTAATGCGGTTGGGGTCTTAAAGCCCCTCCCGGGTTCGAATCCCGGAGTCTCCGCGCGAAAGCCGGGTGTGTACACTGGCTGAGCACAAGCGCCCGTAGCTCAATGGATAGAGCATCTGACTACGGATCAGAAGGTTAGGGGTTCGAGTCCCTTCGGGCGCACAAGATCATCAAACGCCTGACCTGCGGAAACGCGGTCAGGCGTTTTTGTTGATCGTCCCGATGGATAGCGGATGTCGCGTGGGCGTCATGTTGCGCCCGTCACTTTCCGTAATCATCGTGGCCACCACGCCAGGATCCCGGGTGTGACGCGGGGCCACCGCCACCCCGGTGCCCTCGATCTCCTCAACGCCGCTGCGGTGCCGGAGGCTGGCCCTCCCGGCGTGTCTGTCGCCATGCGTAGGAGGCCAGGAAGAACGCCGCGCCGGCCCAAACCAGGCAGTAGGCGCCAAGGCCAGCAGTGCTGATCGTCTCGTGGAGTCCGAAGTAGCCGATGAGGAACTGAATCGTCGGCAGCAGGAACTGAAGCATCCCGATGACCGTCAGCGGCGTTCGGACGGCCGCGAAACCGAAGAGGACCAGCGGCAACGCGGTGATCAGGCCGGTGCTGACGAACAACGCGGCCCGGACAGGACTGTCCCCGAAGTGGCTGTGGTTGGTCACCGACAGGACAACGAGATACGCGGCGGCGGGAACGGCCAGCGCGGCCGTCTCCACGGCCAACGCCCGCCAGCTCGGCATTGCCGCCCACTTGCGAAACAATCCGTAGACACCGAATGTGGCGGCCAGGCCGATCGCCACCCACGGTGGCCGTCCGGCGTCGATCCCCAGCCACACCACGCCCGCCGTCGCCAGTGCCACACTGACCCACTGCGCGACCGCCATCCGCTCCCGCAGCACCACCAGGCCGAGAAGCGCGCTGAAGAGCGGGTTGATGTAGTAACCGAGGGCCGCCTCGATCACGCGCCCACCATTGACCGCCCAGATGTAGAGGCCCCAGTTCGCACCCACGAAGCAGCCGGCGCCGACCAGCAGCGCCAAGGTCCGTGGCTGGCGGTGGATCGTACGCAGCCAGTTGAGGTCGCGCTGGATCGTCAACACGATGGCGACGAATACCAGCGACCAGACGATGCGGTGGGCGAGGATCTCCAGGGCCGGCGCCGGTTCCAGCAGCGGCCAGTAGAGGGTCAGCAGACCCCAGATGAAGTACGCCGCGGTTCCGGCCAGCACACCCGTGCTGCTTCGGCGTGGTCCGGCCACAGCGGCATCACCTCGTGAGAAAGTGCGGCGCTGCGGAGTCCGGGGCGGCGACCGCCGCCCAGCGTCCCGCGTGCCGCAGGATGCTGACGGGGTGGTCGAAGCAGTCGCTCATCATCTCGGTCGTCAGCACCTTTTCGACCCGCCCGCACCCGACCGTCCGGCCCTCCCGTAACAGCAGCGCGTGCGTGGTCGTCGTGGGCAACTCCTCAAGGTGATGGGTGACCAGGACGCTGGTCGCCTCCGGCGCCGCGTCCCGAATGCGGTCCAGGCTCGTCAGCAACTGCTCACGCGCGCGCAGGTCCAGCCCGGTGGCCGGCTCGTCGAGCAGCAGCAGCGGCGGGCGCGCCAGCACAGCCCGCGCAATCAGCGCGCGTCCGCGCTCGCCGTGGGACAGCAGGTGCCACTGGGTCTCCGCGCTCGCACTCAGCCCCAGCAGGTACAGAAGCTGATCCGCCCGCTCCAACTCGTCCGGGCGAGGCGTCCAGCGGGGCATCAGGTCGATCGTGCCGGTCGCTCCGGTGAGCACCACCTCGCGGGCGGTCAACGCGGAGCGCAGCGGATGCTGCGGGGTGACCCGGCCGATCGACCGGCGCAGTTGGAAGACATCGGTCCGCCCGAGGCGCTGACCGAGAATGTCCACTTGCCCGCGGGTGGGATGTCGATAGGCGCCGAGCACGCTGAGAAGGGTGCTCTTGCCCGCGCCATTGGGCCCGATCAGTGCCCAGTGCTCCCCGGCGCGGATCGTGACGCTGATACCCGCAAGCAGCAGGCGGCGCTCCCGCACGACATCGACTTCCCGAGCCTCGATCACCGTGTCGCCCGGGTCCGCGTGCGACGTCACTTCGCCGGCTCGTTCAGGAACACGCCGAGAACCAGCGCCACCAAGGGGATCAGACAGATGATGGTGAACACGCCCTCGGGACCCCAATGCTCTGCCGCCACACCGAGGGCGGGCGCGAGGAGACCGCCGATGCTCACGGCGAGCCCGAGCGTCACACCGGCAGCGGTGCCGGGCCGCGTCGGTAGATAGTCCTGGCCCAGCTTGACCAGCACGGCGAACGGGATGTTCAGGGCGATGCCGGCGAGCACGGCGAAGAGGAGCGGCGGGTACTCCCCGGGCGTGAGACGCAGACCGACGAGCGCGGGAATGGCGACGATCGCGCCGAACTGCACCGTGCGGACCATCCCGACCCGGTCGGCGATCCGGCCACCCAACAGCGTTCCGACCACCCCGCCGACGAGGAAGCACGCCAGCGCCGCCCCGGCGAGGCTCTTGCCCGCGCCCAGGTGACGTATCCAGAACAGCTCGATGAAGGTGATCGCGCCGAAGAAGGCGACCGATCTGACCGTCTCGATGCAGGTCAGCAACAGGAAGGGGGCCCACTGGTCACGGCCGCTTCGCGAAAGGCCGCGCGTGGCCGGCCTCTGTAGCCGATTCCGGTGTAGCAGGAAACCCATGAGCACGGCCGGTGGGATGAAAAGCGCGGTCGCTCCGACGCCCATGGCGATGAGTGCGGGAGTGGCCAGTACTGGTGCCAGAAAGAACCCGACACTGCCGCCGGCGGCAAAGATACTCATTGCTGTGGCGCTCTCACCCGCCGCCACCCGGGCCGACTTTCCGGCGGCCGGGTGGAACATCGCCACGCCGAGTCCCGACGCGCAGAGCAGAAGCCAGACCGCTACGTAACTATCCATGAGGCCGGACAGGCCGAGCCCGATTCCGGCGAGCGTTACTCCGGCCCCAGCGAGCCAGTCGGATCGGTAACGATCCACGGCGACGCCGATGAATGGCTGAGGAATGGAGCTGCCCAGGGTCGCGGCGAGCGTGAGACCACCAGCGGCCACGTAGCTGTAGTGGCGCTCCAGCACGAAATACGGGACGCAGGCCGGTACGAGGCCCTGGTAAAGGTCGTCGACCGCGTGGGCGGCGCCCCACAGGCGCATCCGTCGCCACGCCGACGGTTGCTCGCTCAGCGGCATCGCCCTCCCGGGGTTGGCCGCGTCCGCTCGGCTGTTTGTCTCCGTCACCATCGGGCTCTTCCTCTGCGGGTGCTGCAGGAAGAATGCCCGACCGCCCCGCCTGCGGACTATTGATATCCTGCCGACTTGTGTCGCCAAGCAGCCAACTTGTGAATGGCCCCGCCCGGGTGCCCTTGGCCGACCGCGAGCGGATCGATTGGCACCACCACGCGCGCCACCAGCTTGTCTGCCCGCGCAACGGCGTATTGGGGGTGTCGACGCCGACGGGAATGTGGACGGTGCCGCCGGATCGGGCAGCGTGGATCCCGGCGGGTGTCGCCCATGCTCATCGCGCCTACGGTCCCACCGACATGCGCGCGATCATGTTCGACCGCCCGCTGAACCCGTTGGGCGTGGATCAGCCCACCGCTCTGGCCGTCTCACCCCTGCTGCGCGAGGTCATCGTCAGCCTTACCGACGGCGACGAGTTGACCGGTGACGAGCGGGACAACCTTGAGCGCGTGGCTCTTGACCAGCTAAGACGGGCGGACACGTTGCATCTGTGCCTGCCGTACCCGGCTGATCCCCGATTGCGGGACGTCGCCGAGATCCTGCTCGAGGATCCCACCGACCACCGCACCCTCGCCGAGCTTGGCATGGCCGTGGGCGCTGGCGCGCGTACCCTCAGCCGGCTGTTCCGGGTGCAGGCCGGAATGTCGTTCCCGCAATGGCGCACACAGCTGCGACTGCATCACTCGCTCAAGTTGATCGCCGGTGGCGAGTCGGTGACCACGACCGCCGCGTCCAGCGGTTACAGCAGCCCCAGCGCGTTCATTCAGGCGTTCCGGGCCTTTTTCGGGATTACGCCCGGCGAATACTGCCGGAGCCGGCAGAGCTGCGATTCTTCCCCGTACCGGGGCTGAGTCGTCCCGTACGGCATCCGGTCCCGCCGCAGCCCGATCTTGTGACCGAATCTGTGCGGGACCGGATGTCCCTACCTGCTCTATTACCTCTTGCTACCCGAGTGCCGGGGCGGTCGGACGATCAGCCGAAGCAGTTGGGCACCGGCGGTGAGCTGGGTGTGCAGTTCGTGGGTCGGTTGCCGCTGATGACCGTCTTCTGGTCCACGGTGACCTGGCCGCCGTCGTTGAAGATGCCGCCGGGTGCCAGGGTGGAGATGTTGTCGGTGACCTTGCTTTCGGTGAGGGTGAGCCTGCTGCTGTTGTAGATTCCGCCGCCGCTCGAACCGCACGTGATGCCTTGACGTGGGCCGGATCAGCGACAAGAATTTACAGGAATCGCTGTTAGCGTTAACAATCCGTCCCAGTGCTGCGACGGCATCGTCATGCCGATGTGGCAGCGGTCGCGACGGCCTGACTCCTCGGTCAGCACTATCACTGCAGGGGAGAAATCTATGCGAACGAGGGCAAGATGGCTCGCGGCGACCGCCGCACTCGGTGTTGTCCTCGCCGGGGTGCTCACCTCGACCGGTCCGGCCAACGCGGAATCCAACGGCGGGGTGCGGGTGATGCCTCTCGGCGACTCCATCACCGAGGGCACGCAGGTGCCGGGCGGCTACCGGATCGGGCTCTGGCAGCGCCTCGTCAACGGTCGGTACACCGTGGACTTCGTCGGGTCGCAGTTCAACGGCCCGGCCAGCCTGGGTGACCACGACCACCAGGGACATCCCGGCTGGCGTATCGACCAGATCGACGCGAACATCGTCGGCTGGCTGAACACCCAACGGCCGCAGACCGTCCTGCTGCACATCGGTACCAATGACATCCTGCAGAACTACAACGTGAGCACCGCGCCGAACCGGCTCTCCACCCTGATCGACCGGATCACCACCACCGCTCCCACCGCCGAGGTGTTCGTCGCGCAGATCATCCCGCTCTCCAACAGCAACCAGGAGGCGGCCGCACGCACCTTCAACGCGGCGATCCCCGGCATCGTGCAGAGCAAGGTGAACGCCGGCAAGCGGGTGCGTCTGGTCGACATGCACAGCGCCCTCAGCACCGCCGACCTGATCGACGGCGTCCACCCCACCGCCGGCGGCTACGACAAGATGGCGGCTCGCTGGTACAGCGCGTTGCAGTCGGTGCCCGGCAGCATCGGCGACCCGGGCAGCGGCTCCGGGCAGACCACCGCGATCGTGGGTGCCCTGTCCGGCCGCTGCGTCGACGTCCCCGGCTCGTCCACCACCAACGGCACCCAGGTGCAGTTGTGGGACTGTCACGGACGCACCAACCAGCAGTGGACCTACACGAGCGGCAAGACGCTGACCGTGTACGGAAACAAGTGCCTCGACGCCGCCGGCTACGGCACCTCCCCGGGCACCCAGGTCACCATCTACGACTGCCACGGCGGAACGAACCAGCAGTGGAACGTCAACGCCAACGGCACCATCACCGGCGTGCAGTCCGGCCTCTGTCTGGACCCCTACAACGTGGGTACGGGCAACGGCACGAAGCTCGTCCTCTGGACCTGCACCGGCCAGACCAACCAGCAGTGGAGCCGCCGATAGCTCGTACGGTCGCGGCGGGTGGTCGGCGCATCCGACCGCCCGCCGGCACCTCCGCCAGGTGAGTGGTCGTTCAAATCGGGCGCGATTTTGATCGTTCTACGCATGCTGTCCGTGCAGGAGACGAGTGGGCGTAGGTGCGCCTGCCTGGAAACGGAGGAACCGCATGCTCAGCACGTTTCACTCGCGGGCCCGAGCGGTTGCCGTCGTCGGCATGGCCGGTGTCGTGGCGGCGATCGGCGCGGTGACCCAGCACGCGTCCGCTGCCGAGGTAGCCGCGCCCACTTCCGTGGGCGCCGACGCACGCCGGGTCGACATCCCGCGCATCGCCTCCTCCATCAAGCCACCGGCGGGATCGCGCCCCGTTGGTGCGTACGTGGTCGCTCGCGGAACGCAGACCTACACATGTGCTGGCGGCGTGTTCACCGGCGCATCGGTGCCGGAGGCCCAGTTGGTCGGCACCGGCGGCCGGGTCCATCACTTCAAGGGCCCGAGCTGGCAGTCCGAGCGGGACGGCTCACTGATCACGGCGAAGAAGACCGCGGAGAGCCCACGGGCGGGGACCATCCCCGAGCTGCTGCTGACGGTGGACACCCATACCGGCACCGGCATTCTCGGCGACGTCGCGTACATCAGCCGTCTGCTGACGTCGGGTGGCGTCGCCCCGGCCGGCGCCTGCACCGACGGCGCGACGGCGGCCGTGCCGTACGGCGCTGTCTATGTCTTCTGGGCCGCGAAGCGGTAAGGGCTTTGTCCCGGGCGGAGCCGCCCCTGTCCGGTCATACGGACAGGGGCGGCTTCAGTAGCGCCGACCGCGACGAGGCGACAAGCCGCGCTCGTGGCCGACTGGTGGACGGCATCGACGGGATTCGGTGGGCGGGGGATAGGCTGCGGCCGGCGTCGGAGTGACCTAAGGGGAACGGGTGATAGGCGGAACGGTTCGCGCGGTGGTCGCGATCTGCGGGCGTCCGGCGTGAGCGACGGTTTGCGTCCCGGTGACCCGGCACGCCTCGGCGGGTACGAGGTGCTCGACCGGCTCGGCGACGGGGGCATGGGCAGCGTCTTCCTGGCCCGCTCGCCGCAGGGACGGCGGGTGGCGGTCAAGGTCGTCCGTCCGGAACTCTCACACGACGAGGAGTTCCGGGGTCGGTTCCGCAGTGAGGTGAACCGCGCCCGCCAGGTTCCGCCGTTCTGCACGGCTGAGGTCCTGGACGCCGACCCGGACCATGACCCGCCGTATCTGGTGGTGGAGTACGTCGAGGGCCCCAATCTGGCCGAGGTGGTCCGGCAACGGGGGCCGCTGGGGGCGGCGCAGCTGCACAGCATCGCGGTCGGGGTGGCCACCGCCCTCACCGCCATCCACGGTGCCGGGGTGATCCACCGCGACCTGAAGCCGGCGAACGTCCTGGTGGCACCGGGTGGGATCAAGGTCATCGACTTCGGCATCGCCCGCGCGTTCGAGGCGACGAGCCAGCACACCCGGACCAACCACATGGTCGGCACCGTCTCGTACATGGCTCCGGAGCGGTTCGACACGACGTCCGGCCGTCCGGTGGGCCCGGCCGCGGACATCTTCGCCTGGGGTGCCCTGGTCGCCTACGCCGCTACCGGCCGCAACCCGTTCGGGGGCGACTCCGCTACCGCCACCGCGATGCGGATCCTCACTCAACCGCCGGACCTGACCGGGCTCGGCGGGCCGTTGCGGGAGTTGGTCTCCCGGGCGTTGGAGAAGGACCCCGCTGCCCGGCCCACCGCCCGGGAGTTGCTCGACGGGTTGTTGACCGCGGCGCGTCCGGTGGGTGCGGGCGGGCCGGCCGCACTCCTGGGCGCGACGCCGCCGGCGGGTGTGTCGCCCGCTGCCGGTGGTGACGACCAGGGCGCGCGGTCGATGCCGTCGGGTCTGGCCACGGGCAGTCGCGCGGGTTCACGTCGGCGTGGCTGGCTCACCGCGCTGGGCGCGACCGCCGCGGTGATCGCGGTGCTGGTGCCCGCCTACCTGTTCGGCCCACAACTGTTAAGCGGGCAGGCCAAACCCAGCCCGGCGACGCCGACCGGTGGTCCGGCAACGAGCGGGCCGGCGGCCACCGCGTCCGCGTCCGCATCGGGTAGGCCGACCGCGTCACCGTCGGCCAGCGTGGACCCGACCCGGGCCATGCTCGCCGGTCAGCGGCGATTCCTGCTGCACGCGGTGGAGATCGACCGTGACCTGTCGCTGCCCTCGCACGGTGAGCTCGAGGTCGGCGACGGAACCGGCAAGGATGCGCTCTTCGTGCTCGAACCGGTCGGTGTCGACTACATGATCAAATCCGTGAACCCGGACATCGCCCACCGACCGTGCCTCGGGGTCAAGCTCGACTCAGAGGGGAACAAGTCGCTGGTGGGAGCCGAGTGCCATCCGACCAAGGCGACGTTGTTCGCGATCTCTCGTGACGGCAAGGACGACAAGGGGCGCACCTCCTACGCCATCACCAACGACGAGTACGGCCCGGTGCAGTGGAGCCCGACCAAGCAGGAGATCTACGTCGAGTTTCTCGGTGACGCCCCGCTCGACACCACGTTCAGCCTGGTCGACCGAGGCGCGGTCTGATCCGGGCGTACCCCGCCGTCTGAAGCGACGGAAGTAGTCCGAGGGACCGTTGGCGGGTTGTCTCGCGTTCCGGTCCGTTCGGCTAACGCTTTGCTGATCAAGGGCCGCATACAGTACGCGGGCGCGGCGGTGCCGGATGGCAGCTGAGGATCAGACGACGGGGGCGGGTATGGGCAAGGCATCGCAGGAGCAGCCTCCGGCGGTCCGGGTCGGTCGTGGGCTGCCCACGCTTGCCGACCGGTTCGACGCTCGCGCCAACAGCATCGGGCTGTTGCGGATGGCTCTGGCGTTCGCGGTACTCGTCGCGCACTGCTGGCCCCTCGCGCTGGGTCGGCCGATGCTCGGCAGCAGCGAGACCATGCGACAGGCCGATGTCGGCAAGCTCGCGGTGTACGGCTTCTTCGTGCTCTCCGGCTTCCTCATCACCAGCAGTGCCCTTCGCTTCAGTCCGCTGCGGTACCTCTGGCACCGCGCGCTGCGCATCCTGCCCGCTCTGTGGGTGTGTCTGCTGGTGACCGCGCTGGTGATAGCCCCGGCGATCGCCTACTACGAGCGGGGCACCCTCGACGGCTTCTGGGGTCACCCGCAGGGCCCGTTGCAGTACCTGCGGTCGAACTGGCTGTTCGCCATGGACCAGTGGACGATCTCCGGCATTCTGCGGGACGTGCCCTACGGTCGTGGCATCGAGAGTGGCGGGCCGGTCAACGGCTCACTGTGGACACTGCGGTACGAGGTGCTCTGCTACTTCATGCTCGCTGCGCTGGCGGCGACCGCGGTGCTGGCCCGGGCGCGCGGCGCCGTGGTGTTGCTGCTGCTCGGGGTGTACGGGGTCGTCGTCGAGGACTTCGTCCGGGGCGACGGGCTCGTCGTCCTGCCGGCCAAGCACGGCGTTCTGGGGCCGTACCCGGTGGTCGGGACCTTCGAGAAGAACCTCGTCATCTACCTGACCTTCGCTTTCCTGCTCGGTGCGGTCGCCAAGCTGTACGCGCACCGGGTGCCGATGACCGGCTGGCTGGCGGCGCTCGCCGCCGTCGGGGTCGCCGTGACCGCACGGGCCGGCGGCTTCTATGTCCTCGGGGTGCCGCTGCTGGCGTTCCTGCTGCTGTACCTGGCGGTCGGGCTGCCCCGGTGGCTACACCCGATCGGCCGCAAGCGGGACTACTCGTACGGGGTCTACATCTACGCGTTCCCGGTTCAGCAGGTCGTCGCCCTGCTCATCGGCGTGCGGTACGGCTTCGTCACGTACCTGGCGGTGTCGTCCGCCGGCACCCTGGCCCTCGCGGCACTCTCCTGGCACCTGGTCGAGCGCCCCGCCATGTCGCTGAAGGACGTGGTTGTGCCGCTGGCCCGGCGGATGCGCGGCGGTGATTCCCCGACCGGCGCCGTCCCCGACGCCGAGGGCACGAGGAGGGCTGCCGTGTCGCCCATCGACGCGCCCACTCTGCCGGCCGTCACCGTGCCGACGCTCCAGCCGGTCGAGGTTCAGGGCTGAGTTCGCAGCACCGCGAGCAATGGGCAAACGTCGATGTTAACGCGCTCGCGGCGCCTCCTCAAGGGCCCAGCTGGGCTCCGCGCCGGGGATCTGGGGCGATGCCTGCGGGAAGACGGTGGAAGGTGTTCGGGGCCAAGATCCGCGGCTCGTCACCGGTAGATGTTCCCAGCACATTACGTCTTGACGAACGGCATGTTATCGCTCACAGTCGATGCCTAAGGACGACGACACCTTGGCTTTCCGGGCAAGCCCTGCCTCGTCGATCTCGAATCAGGCGTGCGCCACGGCATGCCGGCGTCTTGTTAACGCTAACGTTCTGACGCCTGCGCCTCGGCCACGCGTCGCGGTACGCCCACCTCGGGCAGGCCGTTCGGCTCTTGGTCACTGGAGGAGGATCATGTCTGCCCTCGATAGGTCTCCATCGATCGCAACGCCCTCGCGGCGGCGACGTTGGTGGTTGCCCCGCGTTCTCGCCGCCAGCGCGGCAGCGTTGATGGTCGGTGGCGCCGCGGTAACGGTGGTGTCGTCACCCGCCGCCGCGGCGACGGTCGACACGAACGCGTGGTACGTGTTGGTCAACCGCAACAGCGGCAAGGCCCTGGACGTCTACAACCTGGCCACGAATGACGGTGCCCGGATCACGCAGTGGACCCGCAACAACGGCAACCAGCAGCAGTGGCAGTTCGTCGACTCCGGTGGTGGCTACTACCGGGTGAAGTCGCGGCTGTCCGGCAAGGTGCTGGACGTCTCGGGATTCTCGACCGCCAACGGTGGCAGCATCGTGCAGTGGAGTGACCTCAACGGCACCAACCAGCAGTTCCGGCTGGCCGACTCGGACAGCGGCTACGTTCGGTTGATCAACCGGAACAGCAACAAGGTGATGGAGGTGCAGGGCGCCTCGACCGCCGACGGCGGAAACATCGTGCAGTACGACGACTGGAACGGCACCAACCAGCAGTGGCAGTTCGTCCGCGTCGACGGAACCACGCCGCCGACGACGACTCCGCCGCCGGGCGGCACGTGCGACCTTCCCTCGACGTACCGGTGGTCCTCCACCGGAGTGTTGGCGAACCCGAAGTCGGGTTGGGTGTCGCTGAAGGACTTCACCGTCGCCCCCTACAACGGCCAGCAACTGGTCTACGCCACCACGCACGACTTCGGGTCCAGCTGGGGTTCGATGAACTTCAGCCTCTTCACGAACTACTCGCAGATGGCCTCGGCCACCCAAACCGGGATGAACTCCGGCACCGTCGCGCCGTCGCTGTTCTACTTCGCGCCGAAGAACATCTGGGTGTTGGCCTACCAGTGGGGCGGCACGGCGTTCTCCTACCGCACCTCGACCAACCCCACCAACCCGAACGGCTGGTCCGCAGCGCAGCCGCTGTTCACCGGAAGCATCACCGGCTCCGGTACCGGTCCGATCGATCAGACTCTCATCGGTGACGGTACGAACATGTACCTGTTCTTCGCCGGTGACAACGGCAAGATCTACCGGGCCAGCATGCCGATCGGGAACTTCCCGGGCAACTTCGGCAGCAGCTACACGACCATCATGAGCGACACGCAGAACAACCTGTTCGAGGCCCCGCAGGTCTACAAGCTGCAGGGTCTGAACAAGTACCTCATGATCGTCGAGGCGATCGGTTCGACGGGCCGCTACTTCCGTTCGTTCACGGCGACCAGCCTGAACGGTTCGTGGACCCCGCAGGCCGCGTCCCAGAGCAACCCGTTCGCGGGCAAGGTCAACAGCGGCGCGACCTGGACCAACGACATCAGCCACGGTGAGCTGCTGCGCACCAACGCCGACCAGACGATGACCGTCGACGCCTGCAACCTGCAACTGCTCTACCAGGGGCGCTCCCCCAGCTCCGACGGCGTCGACTACGGCCTGTTGCCGTACCGGCCGGGTCTGCTGACCCTGCAGCGCTGACCCTGCACGGCACGGCACCGCAAAGGACAGCACCGACGGGGGGGGGGGGGCGCCCCCCCCCCCCCCCCCCCCCCCGGGGGGGGGGGGGTGAGCCCCCCCCCCCCCCCGCGGGGGGGCGGGGGGCCCCCCCCCCCCCCCGCCCCCCCCCCCCGGGGCG